>NZ_JBSIUP010000006.1:0-90684 GCF_053654055.1 Ursidibacter sp. B-7004-1
TGGAAAAGCCTAGTAAATTATTTTCCTTAAATGGCAATTAGTATTGGTAATATCAATTTTTTATAGCTTTCTATAATCCAAATGCTCATTGATTAAATTCAAAAATAATTCACCGAAACGCTCTAGTTTTCTTTCACCAACACCATTGATTTCTAGCATCTCATCTTCGGTTCTCGGTAGATATTCTGCCATTTCTTGTAATGTCGCATCATTAAAAACGACATAAGGTGGAATATTTTCTTTATCGGCAATTTGCTTGCGTAGGAAGCGTAAACGAGCAAACAAATCTTTATCATAACGGTGATTAACTTGCTGTTTTTGTACATAAGCCGTTGCAGAAAAGTTCAGTCGTGGCATTGCAAGTGATAAACTTGTTTCTGCTCGCAGAATTGGTCGGGCAGATTCGGTCAATTGTAATGCTGAATGGTTTACAATATTTTGGCGGATAAGCCCTAAATGGATAAGCTGACGAGCTACACTTATCCAGTATTCTTGTGATTTATCTTTACCGATACCATAGACTGAAAGAGTATCTTGTTGTAATTCTCGAATTTTTTGGTTGTTCAATCCGCGTAATACCGCAATAACGTGATGTAGCCCGAAACGCTGCCCTGTTCGATAAATAACGGACATCACTTTTTGAGCATCAACTAAGGCATCGTATTGTTTAGGTGGATCTAAACAAATATCGCAGTTTTTACAAGGCTGTTGCTGAGATTCACCGAAATAGTTGAGTAATACTAAACGGCGACAGGTTTGAGATTCAGCAAATGCCCCTATCGCTTGTAATTTATGTTGCTCAATTTGGCGTTGATCCGTTTCGGGCTTTTCTAATAAGACTTTATTTAACCAACCGTAATCAGAAGGATCGTAAAAAAGCACCGCTTCTGCGGGAAGATCATCTCGCCCTGCCCGTCCTGTTTCTTGATAGTAGGATTCAATACTGCGGGGTAAATCAAAATGCACAACAAAGCGGACATTCGATTTATTGATCCCCATTCCAAATGCCACTGTTGCCACTACCACTTGAATGTTATCTCGCTGAAAAGCATTTTGTACCGTTTCACGCTCTTGCATTGTCATTCCTGCGTGATAGCCCATTACACTTACTCGTTTAGCTGCTAATTTTTCGGTAATTTCTTCTACTTTTTTGCGACTATTACAATAAACAATGCCACTTTTACCTTGCTGGCTTAAAATAAATTTAATTAACTGCTCTGTTGGTTTGAATTTTTCTTGTACGGTATAACGAATGTTTGGACGGTCAAAACTACCTAGATAGGTATGCGGATCTTGTAATTTTAGGTGCTGTAAAATATCCACTCGAGTGGTAGGATCGGCTGTTGCAGTGAGTGCGACAAGCGGTATGTTTGGGAAAGTTTTTCGCAATCCACCGAGTAAAGTATATTCAGGGCGGAAATCGTGTCCCCACTGTGAAACACAGTGAGCTTCATCAACAGCAATTAGGCTTATTTTGCAATGTGAAATAAAGTGAAAAAAGCCTGATGTCATTACTTTTTCTGGTGAAAGATAAAGTAATTTAAGTTGTCCTGATAGGGCTTTTTGCTCAACTTTCTGTTGCTCTTCTAAGGTTTGAGTTGAATTGAGATAGGCTGCTTCCACACCGTTTGTCAATAATTGATCTACTTGATCTTTCATTAACGAAATGAGAGGGGAAATCACTAATGTAATGCCGTCTAAACATAACGCAGGCACTTGGTAGCATAACGATTTACCGCCACCAGTAGTCATAATGACAAGGCAATCTTTACCTGTAAGAATAGCGTCAATTACTTCAGATTGACCTTGTCGGAATGATTGATAGCCAAAGACGTTATGTAAAACTTCTTTGGCTTTTGCAAGATTTGAGATGGGCATTAGCTAAAAGAGAGAGTTTCTCCGTGGCGAGCAACGGCTTCTTCTAAATGAACCCAAAAAGAACGCCCTTCGGCACTTACCCAATCGCCATCACGATAGGCAAAATGGAAACCTCCTAATTTGCTTGCTAACCAAAGTTCTAACATTGCTTCTTGTTTATTGATCACAATTTGAGAGTCATCATCAAAAGTAATGGTAAATACCGCACCTTGTGTTTCGCAATCTACATCACAGCCTTGTTCTTCTAGCTGTTCTTCGATCTGTTCCCATACTTTTTCTATTTCTTGATGAAATTCTGCTACATTCATAATCACTCACTTAAATGGTAAATTTTTAGAAAAATCAAACCGCTATTTTGAATTTTTCTCTCACTATTTGCAATCTCAAATTTGTGAAAAATGTTGTGTAACTGACCGCTTATAGCAACTTTTTAGTTACCTTCTAAACGTTCAATGACTTTATTTAAAGCGGTAATCTGAGCTTTAAGCGATTGAATTTCACGTTCTCGAGCGTCAAGTAGCTCATTTTTAGCATCAATAATATAGCGTAAATGAGCGATTTCGCCTTCCAAAGCTGGATTTCCTAAAGCAACACTAAAGTTGCTTGAATTACTAAAATTATCATTGGAATTATTGAATACTAAAACACCTTCGTTATCACCTGCCATTAGATCTTCTACACTGACTTCAAAGATTTGAGCGATTTGATGTAATCGTTCTACTCGAACTTGACTTTCGCCCCGTTCTAACTTGGCATAGCCTGTTACTGACATTCCTAATTTTTCCGCCATATCCGCTTGGGTTAAATTTTTATCTTCCCTGATATCACGGATATTTTGCCTTAACTGGTCACGAATATTCATAAAAAACTCTTTTTCGGTAGGTTATAGAATAACTTGGGTAGCCAAGTATAACTGTTGGTTGATTGTAGCAGTATTGCTTAAAAAATAGAATAAATTCGTTTTCTAATCCATAATTTTAAGGAGCTTATATGGCATATCGCTACGATCCTGATCTTGAATTTTTAGGCACTTGTTCATCAGAAGAACTAAATGATTTGGTTTACTTATTGACGCATGATCCTAAAGATGGAGAAAGTCGCTGGACGGAATTTTTGACAAAAAATACGAAATATAAACGCTACTATCCTGATCACCAAAAATACTGGGAAGAAATTGCAGAAGAAATTCAGCTATTTGGTGGAAATTCTATTGTTAATTTCTTCAGAAAGAGAGGTGTTCCATATAAAGAGGTTCTATGCGATGTTTGCGATAAAATGAAAGTGAACTACAACAAAAATTCTTCAACAAAACAGATTGAACAGAATCTCTTGATGAAGATTTTAGAAAAAGCATTGGATGAAATGAAACCCGAGGAATTAGAACAGCTTTCCAAAGAATTAGGGCTTGATAATCAAAATAAGCCAACTCCACAAATAATGATGGGTATGTTTATTACTATTTTTAAAATGGGTGGATTTAAGTCTTATCAACTAACGTTAGTGATTGCAAATGCCGTATTAAAAGCTTTGGTTGGACGAGGTTTAGCGTTGGCGGGTAATGCAGCTTTAGCAAGAGGAGCAGCACTTTTAGTTGGTCCTATTGGTTGGGCAATTACTGCTTTATTTACTGCTATTGATGTTGCAGGTCCAGCTTATCGAGTGACTATTCCTGCAGTAATCCAAGTAGTTTATTTGAGAACACTGGTTGAAAACCGCCAAAATATTGAGATGGCAAAACAGGTTCAATTATAAAGGAAAACAAGCGGTCAAATTCGACCGCTTATTTGCATTTTACTTAATTCTACATCCACGCATTACTACGAATTACACCTACTGCAATGCCTTCAATTTCAATAAAAGATGTTCTTGGATCAACAACAATCGCTTGTAGTTCATCATTTTCAGGGTGTAGGTAAATAAGTTCGCCTTTCTTTTCTAGACGTTTAACCGTTACTTCATCATCTACACGAGCTACAACCACTTGTCCATTACGGACCGATTGGGTACGGTGAACAGCCAGTAGATCGCCATCTAAAATACCTATTTTTTCCATTGAGTTGCCACTGACTTTAAGTAAATAATCCGCTTGTGGCGAAAACATTGCCCCATTGACAGGATAGCGGTTTTCAATATGTTCTACCGCAAGGATTGGTGTGCCTGCGGCAACTTTGCCAATCAGCGGTAAACCTTCTTCATCATTTGCTGCACTATTTTCATCTTCAACAAGAATACGGATACCACGAGATGTGCCAGATAACATTTCAATATACCCTTTACGAGCTAAGGCTTTCAGATGCTCTTCTGCTGCATTGGGTGATTTAAAACCAATTTCACGAGCAATTTCTACACGCGTTGGTGGCATACCTGTGCTTTCGATATGCTGTTTTACAAAATCAAAAATTTCTTGTTGGCGAGCGGTTAAATGTTGGCGTTTCATAAATCCTCACTGTCTTTATATACAGAATATAGTGTCATTATATACAGTAAATGTGGATTTGTAACTAACAAATACCATTTTCTATAAGAATTTATGCTAAAATTCGCTTAATCCGACCATAATTATTCAAAAGGATACAAAAATGTCAGCATTACTTAATATTTATCGTAAGTTTTTAAATATACCGCTCTCTTTATTAGTGAAATCTCGTTCTATTCCTACTCACCCGATTGAAGAGCTAGGGCTGAATCCTAAACAGCCGTTTATCTATGTATTACCTTATACTTCACAAACCGACCTTTTAATTTTACAGAAAGATTGTTTAGCCTTGAATTTGCCTGATCCATTACAGCCGAATGAGATTGAAGGACAAGTCTTACCACGCTATGTTTTTTTAGATGAAGGTAGACGCTTTTTTAAGTCTAAAGGGGCAAAAAGTGAAACAGAAACGGTATTTTATCGCTATTTAGATCTTCATCGGACGAATACGGAGTTAGATGTACAGCTTATTCCTGTTTCTGTGCTATGGGGGAGAGCTCCGGGGAAAGAAAAAGGCTTACCTGTTTTACGTTTACTAGGGCCATTACAACGCTTAATGACAATGATTTGGTTTGGACGTGATAATTTTATTCGTTTTTCTCAAGCCGTTTCATTACGTTATATGGTAGAAGCTCACGGGGCAGATCAAGGTATCGCTCAAAAATTAGCTCGTGTTGCCAAAATGCACTTTGCTAAACAGCGTTATTCTGCAACAGGCCCACGCTTACCTGATCGTGAAGCAATGTTTAATAAATTATTGCAATCTCCTGCTATTTTAGCTGCCATTGAAGATGAAGCTCAAAAACCAAAAAGTTCGCCTGAAAAAGCACGCAAAGAAGCTGAAAAAATTCTTGATGAAATTGCCGCAAATGTTCGCCACGAAAGTTTAAGAACTGCAGATCGAGTATTAAGTTGGCTTTGGAACAAACTTTATCAGGGCATCAATGTGCAATACGCAGAGCGTGTGCGTAAATTAGCATTGGAAGGGCACGAATTAGTTTATGTGCCTTGCCACCGTAGCCATATGGACTATTTACTGCTCTCGTATATCCTTTACCATCAAGGCTTAGTTCCGCCACATATTGCAGCAGGTATCAACCTAAACTTTTGGCCAGCAGGCCCGATTTTCCGTAGCTGGGGAGCGTTCTTTATCCGTAGGACTTTTAAAGGTAATCGCCTTTATTCCACGATTTTCCGTGAGTATTTAGCTGAATTATTCTATCGTGGGTATTCAGTAGAATACTTTATCGAAGGTGGACGTTCTCGTACTGGGCGTTTACTTGAGCCGAAAACAGGAATGATGTCAATGACCTTACAAGCCTTACAGCGTGGACTTTCTCGCCCAATTAGTATTGTGCCTGTTTATATCGGCTATGAACACGTTTTAGAAGTAGATACCTATGCAAAAGAGCTACGAGGTGCAGAAAAAGAGAAAGAAAATGCAGGTCTAGTGCTCCGAGTTATCAAAAAATTGCGTAACCTTGGACAAGGTTTTGTGAACTTTGGTGAGCCTATCCAGTTAAATAACTACTTAAATTCGCATTTTCCTGAGTGGAAAGCACCGCTTGAAGAAGGTTCTCGTCCAAAATGGCTGAATAATGCTGTCGAGTCAGTATCAAAACAAGTGATGGTGAATATCAATAATGCAGCCGCTGTCAATGCAAAAAACTTAATTGGGTCTGTTTTACTGGGATCACGCCAACGTTCTCTTACGAAAGAACAGCTCATTGAGCAGATTGAAAGCTATGTGCAATTATTTAAAAATGTACCGTATAGTAAGGACATTACCGTTCCAACGGAAACAGCGAGTGAAATGCTAGAACACGTCGTAACACTACCACGTTCGGGAGTAATTGTAGAGAAAGATAACTTTGGTGAAATTATCCGTTTAGATCGCCAATCGGCAGTTCTAATGACTTATTACCGTAATAATATTCAACATCTATTTGTTCTGCCTTCTTTGGTTGCAAGCATTGTGTTGCATCACGAGGCAGTATCCAAAGATCTGATTATGCAAAGCGTTCAGCGTATTTATCCATTCTTACAAGCCGAACTCTTTTTACATTTTGCGGAAGACCAAGTTCGTACACATATTGAAGATATCTTAGCGGAATTTAGTCGCCAAAATATTATTAAAAATGAAAGCGAAATGTTTATGATCAATCGCCAACGTATTCGAACTTTACAACTTCACGCAGCCGCAATTCGTGAGTTATTACAACGCTATTACATCAGCTTGAGTATTTTAATTGAACAACCTGATATTAGCCGTAATGAATTAGAAAAAGAGAGCCGTTCGATTGCCCAACGTTTATCAGTATTACACGGCATCAATGCTCCTGAATTTTTCGATAAATCACTGTTCTCAACCTTTAGCGGAACACTGAAAGAACAAGGATATTTTGATGACGAAGGAAATACTGCGGTGAATAAAGTGAAAGATATTGAAACGTTATTGCGTGGTTTAATTTCCCTAGAAATTCAGCAAACTATTCAGGGGGCAATGGTAAAACTGGAAGAAATTCATTCCATTGATGAAAGTAAGGCTGAAGAAATAGTGCAATGATATTGATAAAGCCCCTGAAGCGATATTAAAAATACCTATTTTAATGTATTTAATATTAGGGGCTTTAAGTACTTTTTATCGACTATTTTGTCCATTACATCTCTCACCACCCTAACGCTTGGTGGGCGACAAAGTTGCGTAATGGTTTTGAGTGGTTTAAGGTAATTAAGCCTAGATTACGGGCAATTTGAACAGGCAGAAAATCGCAAGAAAATAGCGAGATCAAACCGCTTGTGGTTTGCATAATACTCTGTTGATCGGCTAAACGCTGTTGTTCATATTCGTTCAATAATGCAGAGCCACCAATATCTTCTTTTTTCATAAAAGCCTGCCCAACAAGATTTGCTAAAGCAAAGAGATCTCGCATTCCTAAGTTAAACCCTTGCCCTGCAACAGGGTGTAGTAGCTGTGAAGCATTACCTACAATTGCTAATCTATGGTGGATATGTGAGCTTGCCTTTTGAGATGAGAGAGGATAGACAAAACGCTTGCTAACTTGAGTAAATTTCCCTAATTTCCAGCCAAATTGTTGTTGAATAGCCTGTAAAAAGTCTGTGTCAGACATTGTCATCGCTTGAGTAGGATCTTGCAAGCACCAAACGAGCGACATTGTATTGTCAGCCAAAGGAAGTAGGGCGAATGGGCCTTGTTTGGTAAAACGCTCAAAGGCTTGGTTATAATGTGGAGCGGTTGTTTTTACATTAGCAATGATTGCTGACTGCTGATAATCTCGAATAAAGTCAGTGCTTATGCCACATTGTTGAGCAATTTGAGATTGAATGCCATCTGCGGCAACGAGTAGAGATGTTGTAATCTGTTTATTGCTTTGTAAGGTAATCTGGCAAGCGGTAAGATCACGCTCAATTTTTGCAACGGTATCAGGGCAGAATAGTTGAATGTTCGGTTGCTGAGCAATCAGTTGGTTAAGCTGTTCACCTAGCGTTGCCAGCTCAACCACCACGCCTAGTTGCGGTAAAGCTAATTCATCAGCTTTTAAAGTGGTTTTGCCAAAATGATTTTGGTCAGAAACGTGAATTTGTTGAATTGATGTAGCGATTTTTCGGATACGTTCAGAGAGATTGCCGCCAACAAGCGGTTCAATTTTCGCTAATTTTTGCAAGCTACCATAAGCTAGAGCAATGGAACGAGCATCAAATCCCCCTTGTTCCGCATAATTTGGCGAGCTTTTTTCGATAATCGCGATATTAAGCTGATGAGTAGTGGCGGAACTCAATGCAAGTGCAAGGATAGAACCTGTAATAGCACCGCCGACAATCACCACATCAACATTTAACTTTTCTTGTGTTTCTGACCCTTCAGCCATTATTTTACCTCAATCAATGCTTTGCTGTTGTCTGCATCAAACAGTCTTCCAACAGGATAAAGTGGAACTTGAGCTGCTTTTGCAATTTGTTGAACGAAACTGACTGCTTCAGGTTTAACCGCAATCAGTAAACCTCCTGATGTTTGTGGATCACATAAAATGGCTTTTTGTTCATCGGTTAATGGCGAAATCCATTGCCCATAGCTATCAAAATTACGTTGTGTTCCACCAGGTACTGCACCTTGAGCGATATATTCTTTTACGCCATCAAGGGTATGGATTTGTTCACTATATACTTCAGCTCTTAATTGAGAGCCTTGGCAAATTTCGGTTAGATGCCCTAATAGACCAAAGCCTGTTACATCGGTCATTGCGGTAATTTCAGGGATTTTTGCAAATTCAGCCCCGATTAAATTCATCTGGCACATCACATCACGAGCAAGGTTTTTATGTTCAGTTTTGAGTTTTCCTTGCTTTTCGGCGGTAGTCAGTACACCGATGCCTAATGGCTTGGTTAAGAATAATTCACAGCCAGCTTGAGCAGACGCATTCTTCTTCACTTGCTCCGTTGAGATAATACCTGTTACGGCTAAACCAAAGATAGGTTCTGGCGAGTCAATAGAATGACCGCCAGCGAGAGCGATACCAGCTTGCTGACAAGCAAAACGTCCACCCTCTACAATTTTTTGTGCGACTTCGGCAGGTAATTTATTGATTGGAAAACCCAAAATAGCGATTGCCATAATAGGTTTGCCCCCCATCGCAAAAATATCACTAATCGCATTCGTGGCAGCAATTCGCCCAAAATCAAAAGGATCATCAACAATTGGCATAAAGAAATCGGTTGTACTAACGATACCGACACCATTACCAATATCATAGACGGCCGCATCATCTTTTGTTTCATTGCCGACTAATAAATTCGGATCGATAAATTTTGCTTGTTCCGTATGCAAAATTTGTTCTAAAACTTTAGGGGAAATCTTACAGCCACAGCCAGCACCGTGGCTATATTGGGTTAAGCGAATCGGTTCGTTTTGCATAATGTACCTCTGTTCTTATTTAGCCTAAATAAAGATGGTTAGCTCAATTCTACTCCGATTTGCAAAAAATTGACAGTAACCGACCGCTTGTAACTATGCTAAACTAGCAATATCGATCAATTTTACACTCAATCACTATGCCAATTATTAACCAATCTGCCCTTGTTGCTTATAGTGCGGAGCAGATGTATCAACTTGTAAACGACTATGAAAAATACCCACAATTTTTATCTGGCTGTGTGGGAGCAAGTACGCTAAGTTTAGGTGAAAATGAGCTGAATGCAGAGCTTGTTATTCAGAAACTGGGAATTAGTCAGCGTTTTAGTACGCACAATACGATGATCCCGAATCAGAAAATCACAATGGAGCTATTAAACGGGCCTTTTCGTTATTTGAAAGGCTACTGGACGTTTCAGCCCTTTGACGAGCAGAGTTGTAAAATTACCTTACAGCTTGAGTTTGAATTTTCAAATACCTTAATTGCAATGGCATTTGGCAAGATTTTTAATGAACTTACTTTAAAAATGGTCAATGCGTTTAAACAACGAGCTAAGGAGATCTACGGTGTCTGATGCTGAGAAAAAAGAAAAAATTGTGGTAGAAGTGGTTTATGCTTATCCCGAAAAGTATTTTTTGAAAAAGATCGAATTAGAGAATCCGATCTCAATTCAGAATGTGATTTTACAATCGGGCGTATTGCAAAAATATACGGAAATAGATTTAAGAGAAAATAAGATCGGCATTTTTAGCCGCCCTGCGAAACTCATCGATCTAGTTGAAAATGGCGATAGGATCGAAATCTACCGCCCACTCGTTGCTGATCCGAAAGAGATTCGTCGTAAACGAGCAGAGCAGCAGAAGAAGTAAAAATTATCCCAACAGCTTATTCATTCTCTTAATAAACGCAGTTGGGTTTTCTAATGTGCCACGTTCAGCAAGAAGTGCTTGTTCAAAGAGTAACTCAATCCATTCATTAAATTGATCTTCATCGGCAATATCTGCCACACGTTTTACCATTGCGTGATCTGGGTTTAGCTCAAAGGTATATTTAACTTCAGGTGCTTGTTGCCCCATTGCGGCAAAGAGTTTTGCCATTTGTGTCCCCATTTCGTCACTGTCCGTAGAAACAACCGCAGGCGTATCAGTTAAGCGGTGAGTTAATACTACTTTTTTGACACGTTCACCAAAGTAATTTTTAGCACGATCTAAGAATGAGGAAAATTCTGCCTCTTGAGCTTTTTGGCTCTCTTCTTCCTGCTTATCAGCAAGATCGCCTAAATCTAAATCTGATTTGGTAATGCTTTGTAATGGTTTACCGTCAAATTCGGTTAAATAGCTTAACATCCATTCATCAATACGGTCTGAAAGCAGTAAAACTTCAATGCCTTTTTTGTTAAACAGTTCTAAATGCGGGCTATTTTTAGCAACTTGGTAGCTGTCTGCAGTTAGGAAGTAGATCGCTTTCTGACCTTCTTTCATTCTTGCAATATAATCCGCTAAACTCACCGCTTGTTCGCTACTATCACTATGGGTTGAGGCAAAACGTAATAGTCCTGCAACTTGTTCTTTGTTAGCAAAATCTTCACCCACACCTTCTTTTAGTACCAAGCCGAACTCTTTCCAGAATTGTTGATATTCTTCAGGATTATCTTTCGCCAGTTTTTCAAGCATCTGTAAGGTGCGTTTTGTTAAAGCTGAACGAAGTGCCGCAGTGGTTTTGTTATCTTGTAAAATTTCACGAGAAACATTGAGAGGCAAGTCGTTGGAGTCTAACAAACCACGCATAAAGCGTAAGTAATTAGGCATAAAGACTTCGGCATCGTCCATAATAAACACACGTTGCACATAGAGTTTTAAGCCGTGTTTTTGATCACGATTGAAGAGATCCCAAGGTGCTTTGCTTGGTACATAAAGTAAGCTGGTATATTCTTGTTTGCCTTCCACTTTGTTATGTGACCAAAGGAGCGGATCGGCAAAATCGTGGCTAATATGTTTATAAAACTCTTTGTATTCATCGTCCGAAATATCCGATTTTGAACGAGTCCAAAGAGCTTGGGCTTTATTGATTTTTTCCCATTTAGTGCCAATTTCTTTGCCTTCGTCATCAAATTCTTTGGTTTGAATTTCAACAGGTAAGCCGATATGGTCGGAATATTTGCTGATAATATCACGCAAACGCCATTCGCTTAAAAACTCTTTTTCATCTTCACGCAAGTAGAGAATAACATCAGTGCCACGATCGGCTTTTTCAATATCAGCAACGGTATAATCACCTTCGCCTTTTGATTCCCATAGAACACCTTGAGAAGCTGCTAAACCTGCCGCACGAGTACGTACAACTACTTTTTCCGCTACGATAAATGCTGAATAGAAGCCCACACCGAATTGACCGATTAACTGGCTATCTTTGGCTTGGTCGCTACCTAAGGCATTTAAAAATTCTTTTGTGCCAGATTTGGCGATAGTGCCAAGATGATCGATAACTTGCTCTCGGCTCATACCAATGCCGTTATCGCTAATTGTAATAGTACCAAGTGTTTCATCAACACTAATACGCACACGCAATTCACCATTGCCTTCATATAAATCTGGGTTAGAGAGTGCTTTAAAACGGAGTTTGTCTGCTGCGTCCGATGCGTTGGAAATGAGCTCTCGTAAGAAAATTTCTTTATTTGAATAGAGTGAGTGAATCATCAATTGAAGCAGTTGTTTGACTTCAGATTGAAAACCACGCGTTTCTTGATTTGTACTCATATTGTCCTCTTAGATCATTTGAATTATTTATATAAAAGTGGGAGGTAAATGGGGTAAAAAAATGAAGTTTCAAGGGTAAGAGATTAATAAAAAGAGTTATCAGTTTGTATTGATAACAGTGAAGCAAGTATTTTAATAAAATAGACTTTACAAATTTTACTTTTAAAAATACAATTGTCTAAAGGATATACAAACAATGTTTCTTTGAGGAAATCAAAATGAGAAAACTACTTTTAAGTGCCAGTGTCATTACAATGCTAACAGGTTGTGTGGCGGGAACGACTATTTCATTACCTTCAGATACTTATTTTGCAACTGATAGTGCAACAATTAAGCCTTCTGCTCAAGATAGTATCAGAGAAGCTGCAGGACGTATTCACCGTAATATCCTGACTATCAACCATATTATTGTAGAAGGAAATACAGATAATGTTGGTAATGCTTCTTATAATGTTCAGTTATCTAAACGTAGAGCACAGGCTGTTGCAAATGAATTATTAGGGTATGGTGTTCCTGGTAGAATGATTAGCGTTCGAGGTAATGGCGAAGCTAAGCCTATCGCAAGTAATAGTACTCAGTTAGGTAGAGCTCAAAATAGACGAGTAGATATTATTGTTCAAGGTAGTATGTTACTTCCATAAGTTGTTGTAAGCTATAAGCAAATTTTTATCAAATTGTTATAAGCTGAGAATGCAAAAATCCTTGTTAGTTAAGCTAACAAGGATTTTTTCGTTGAGTTAATTTATTTATTAACCTAATAGTTTATTTAATTCCGCACTCACTGCTTCAACAGGTTGTGTGCCATCTAAACGGTGGTATTGTGTATTTCCTGCTTCCGCTTCTGCTGTGTAATAAGCGATAAGCGGTTTGGTTTGCTTGTGGTAGATAGCTAAACGATCTAATACAGTTTCAGGTTTGTCATCTTGACGAATAATTAAATCTTCACCTGTTACATCATCTTTGCCTTCCACTTTTGGTGGGTTGTAAACAATATGATACGTACGACCAGATGGTTGGTGTACTCGGCGACCACTCATACGCTCAACAATGACTTCATCAGCAACATCAAATTCTAAGACGAAGTCAATTTTTACACCAGCTTCTTTTAACGCATCAGCTTGTGGAATAGTGCGAGGGAAACCATCTAATAAGAAACCATTTGCACAGTCTGGTTGAGCAATACGATCTTTTACTAATGCAACAGTTAATTCATCAGGCACTAATTTTCCTTCGTCCATTAACGCTTTAGCTTGTTTACCTAATTCTGTGCCTTCTTTAATTGCTGCACGGAACATATCCCCCGTTGAAATTTGTGGAATGCCAAATTTATTCATCATAAATTGTGCTTGTGTTCCTTTACCTGCACCTGGTGCACCCAATAAAATAATTTTCATAAGAACCTCAAATTAACATTAAACATAAAACAAAATAAATTTTGCCAGACTGATGACAAACCCCAATTTGTAGTATCCAATTAACGGACGCCAGCGTGGCGTCCCTACATAACAAAATAAAATCTGTTATTTTTCAATTGGTTATAACTTTCCTTGTAGGGACGCCACGCTGGCGTCCGAATGAAAAAGACTTTGTCAATAATCTGACAAAATAAATTTTGCAAAACTTTTCTAAAATCTAACCGCTTGTTATGCCGACTTTTCTTTTGCATTCCAAGGTGCAACCCAGAATAAACAGAGCATTCCTGGAATTGCCATAAAGAAGCAGATCCAATAGAACTGGTAAAACCCAACACTTTCAGCTAATGCCCCTGATGTTGCTCCAATCAATTTGCTCGGAATTGCGGTTAAACTTGTGAAAATAGCAAATTGCGTTGCGGTATAAAGTGGATTTGTTTCGCGTGAAATATATGCTACAAAGCACGCTGTGCCTAATCCGATACCAATATATTCACCGATAATTACCGCAGAAAGTGCAAAACGCTCATAAGCTCCAATCGTTTCAAATTTACCGTGACTTGCTAACCAAGCAAAGCCAAGCAACATTAACATTTGGAACACACCAAAGATCCAAAGGGAGCGGTTTACTCCAATACGCAACATCATTACTCCGCCGATCATACCAGCCACAATAGATGCCCATAAGCCATTGATTTTCACCGCTGTACCTAAATCTGTACGGCTAAATCCCATATCTAAAATAAAAGCACTTTGTAAAGTAGCAGCAAAAGAATCACCAAGATTATATAGTAGCATAAAGGTCAGAGTACCAATCGCAGCCCAAATGCCTTTACGTTGAAAAAATTCTTTAAATGGGATAATAAAGGCTTCGTGGAAGGGTAAATGGCGATTATCTTGTAAAATCTTAGGCTCTTTACTTAAAAATAAGCTCAATATCATTCCTGGTATCATAAATAGAGCAGTAAACATAAACACCGTTTCCCACGCATAATGATCAGAAATAATCAATGCCAAGCCACCAGGAATTAACCCTGCAATACGATAGCCATTGATATGAATGGAGTTACCTAAGCCTAGTTCTTCATCACTCAGAATTTCTCGGCGATAAGCATCAACCACAATATCTTGAACAGCCGAAGTTGCGGCAACTGCAACAGATAGTACCATTACCGCTTTAATATCTTGAGTTGGATTAAACAAACCAAAACAAGCAATTAAGCCAAATAAGATAACTTGGGTAAAGAGCATCCAGCTACGGCGGCGACCTAAAAAGTTCGGGTAGTATCGGTCAAATAACGGGGCAACTAAAAACTTCCAAGTATATGGCAAACCGACAAGGGCAAAAAAACCAATAGTTTTTAAATCAACTTGTTCTGAACGTAGCCACGCAGGAATCAGTTGATATAAAAAATAGAGTGGTAGCCCTGATGTAAACCCTGTAAACACACAGAGTAGCATTTTATAACTAAAAATTTGCCGCCAAATTGACGGTTTTACCATATCGGACATTTATGCCCCCTTATACCCATTCGGGTTATTTTTTTGCCAATTCCAAGTATCTTTCATCATCTGGGTTAGATCATATTGCGTTTTCCAGCCTAGCTCTTTTAACGCTTTTTCTGGATTGGAATAACATACAGCAATATCTCCAGGACGACGATCAACAAGTTTATAAGGCACATTGATATTATTCGCCTGTTCAAACGCCTTAACCATATCTAATACCGAATAGCCTGTCCCTGTGCCTAAATTATAGACGTGGAAACCTGCATCATTGTGGTGTTTTTCAAGTGCTTTTAAATGCCCTACGGCTAAATCAACCACGTGGATATAATCACGCACACCTGTGCCATCGTGAGTTTCATAATCGCTACCAAATACCGAAAGTTGTGGCAATTTACCAACTGCAACTTGACTAATATAAGGTAATAAATTGTTTGGGATACCATTTGGATCTTCGCCAATTAAACCGCTTGAATGTGCCCCCACAGGATTAAAATAGCGTAGTACAACTGCACTTAATTGTGGGTAGGCTTTTACTGTATCTTCCAAAATACGCTCAACCATATATTTCGATGTACCATAAGGGTTTGTTGTGCCACCTACCGCACAAGATTCAGTAATAGGAATAATTTCAGGATCGCCATATACCGTTGCTGATGAGCTAAATACAATGGTATTCACATTTGCTTTCAACATTTCTTCGACTAATACAATCGAACCTGTAACGTTATTTTGATAATAATGCAATGGTTTCTGTACACTTTCACCCACTGCTTTTAAGCCTGCGAAATGGATCACAGAATCGATCTGATGCTCCGCAAAAATTTTACGTAGAATTTCACGATCTAAAACATCACCTTGATAGAATGATACCGATTTCCCCGTAATCTGCTTTACACGTTCTAAAGAAATTGGAGAAGAATTCGATAGATTATCTAAAACAACAATCTCTTTTCCTTGATTTAATAATTCTACAACGGTATGCGAGCCAATATAACCTGCCCCACCTGTTACTAAAATTGCCATAGACATATCCTCATTACTAAAAATTGACATTAGTTTACTCTGTTTAAGTCAAAAATGCTTTGTTATTTGCAAATTTTTTGCCAAAAAAGCCCGCTTATTTAAGATTTAAACCCATCTGACGAATAAGTTTATTACGCTCATCTTCACTTAGCCTTCGCATCTCCCCAGCAGATAGCTCCCCAAGCTGTAGTTGCCCAATTGCTACTCGAATTAAGCGTAATGTTGGAAAACCAATATGTGCGGTCATACGGCGAACTTGGCGATTTCTTCCCTCACTAATGGTTAATTCCAACCAACTTGTAGGGAGCGTTTTACGCTCACGAATTTTAGGGGCTGTTACCCAATTTAGTTCGGGATCATTGATAATTTTAACTTTAGCAGGCTTAGTTTTACCATCTTTCAGCTCAATTCCTTGGCGTAATTTAAGCAGATCATTTTCTTGTGGAATACCTTCTACTTGTACCCAATAGGTTTTCTCTTTATCAAATTTAGGGTGGGCAAGACGATGCTGAATTTCGCCATTATTTGTCAGTAGCAATAACCCTTCACTATCTCTGTCTAATCGCCCAACAGGGTAAACATCTGGAATATGAATAAAATCTTTGAGGGTTTGACGTTGTTGTTCATCAGTAAATTGTGTAAGCACATCATAGGGTTTATTAAACAAAATCAACACCGTATCGACTAGCTTAGGCGTAGGACGGCGGCTATTTTTTGTCTTAAATGTAGGACGAGGACGACTGCGAGTACTGTGAGAATTGGGCTTAAACATAACGAAATAGAGATATATTGTAAGTTTTAGGGGCAAATGTGATTTGCTCCTACGGTTACTAGATATTGCGTTGTTACCAACAAAACCTATCTATATTCGTGAGTATTTACTCGTAGGGGCTAATTACATTAGCCCCTTCAGATCATTGACAAAGTCTTTGTTCATTCGGACGCACTCAGTGCGTCCCTACAAGAAAAATCATAACTGATTGAAAAATAACAAATTTTATTTTGTTGTGTAGGGGCACACTGCGTGTGTCCGTTTATTGAATACAACAAATTAGGGTTTGTCATCAGTCTGTAGGGGCTAATTACATTAGCCCCTTGTATCTTACTCAACGATAACGTGTTTACTATGTAATACCTTAGATTTTTACTGGCTCAATAATTTCACTTGGATAGCAACCTAATACTTTTAAATAACTGGTTACAGTTTCTAGCTCATTTAAAGCCTGCTGCGTTTGTGCAGAATGGATATTCGCTTCTAATTCTACATAGAACATCTCTTCCCAAGGTTTGCCATAAATTGGGCGAGACTCTAGTTTTGTCATTCGAATATCGTGTTTTTTGAAAACCGTTAAGGCATCAACTAATGCTCCAGCTTCTTGACCTGTCGTCATCAGTAATAGCGTTTTAGTTTGGACTTGTGGCGAAACCTTGACAGGCTCTTTAGCAACGACAATAAAACGAGTAATGTTATTCTTTTGGTTGGCAATATCAGTCTCAACTACATTTAAACCATATAATTTTCCACCATCTTCATTACCCAACGCCGCAATATTACGTTTATTTAAACGAGCGACTAACTGCATTGCGTGTGAGCTACTTTCACAATATTTGATATGTACTTTATCAAGTCCTTGTAAAAACTGGCTACATTGCTGAGCAGGTTGCGGATGTGTGTAGATCGTATCAATTTGAGCGAGATCGATATTGCCATTACCTAATACACAGTGTTTGATCGGATAGGCTAATTCTCCAACTAATGTCAGATCTGTATGCTGTAATAGATCATAAACCTCGTTAATCGATC
Organism: Ursidibacter sp. B-7004-1; assembly: GCF_053654055.1. Taxonomy (NCBI): domain Bacteria; kingdom Pseudomonadati; phylum Pseudomonadota; class Gammaproteobacteria; order Pasteurellales; family Pasteurellaceae; genus Ursidibacter; species Ursidibacter sp. B-7004-1. Next base: position 17,790 of record NZ_JBSIUP010000006.1, read on the forward strand.
CTGATGTGGTATTTTCTAATGGCAAAATACCGTAATCTGCCTCACCTTTTTCCACTTTTTGAAAGACTTGATTAAATGATTCACAACTTAATTCAATTAAAGATTCAGAAACCTGCTTTAAAAATTGACGAGAGGCTAAATGTGAATAAGAACCTCGCATTCCTAAAAATGCGACTGAAATACTACTCTCTTTGATTTCATTGAGTTTATTTTGCAAATAATTCTGCTGAGTTAATACAGAATCTTCGATAATTCGCTGGAAAATCTGAGTAACATATTGCGGATCTAGCTGATAATTTTCTGCTTGAGCAAAATTCACCAACTCTTGTAATAATTGTTTCTCACGCTCAACATCACGCAATGGTTTCTGCGTGATCTCTTTACTTCTTACCACATCAAAGGCAAGGCGATGACGCTCTGATAATAATTTGAGTAAATCACGATCAATTTGGGTAATTTGCTGACGAATTTCAGACAGATCTAACGACATTATATTTCCTTCTATGATTTCCATAACAAGCGGTGAGATTTACAAAATTTTTAGCAAAAACCACCGCTTCTAAAATGTTAATTGATAGCGTATTGAATCGTAACCACAAGGCGTACTTTTTTATCTATTGTACTTGTATCATAACCGCCACCGTAATCGCTTGTATCTTCACTCGTTGGTGAAGTTGATTGAATATCAAATGATCCTTGTGATGCTGATTTTAATAAACCGACTTTCACATTACTGGTTTTGGCAAATTCTTCTGCACGCACATAAGCATCTTGTGTTGCTTTGGCAATTAAATCACGCTTAATCGTTTCTAAATTTTCCAAATAATAGTTTGGGCTAGAAAAATCAATGTTCTGATTTTCAGCACGCAAATTCTGAATTTGTGCTAAAGCCTGTTGTAATTTTGACAATTCTTTAGTTGAAATAGTGATAGCTCGTGATGCCACAAATCCATTATGACGAGAGCGTTCTTTCCCAAATTCATCAGTATAGTATTCAGTATGGGCATTGACAGAAAGATCGGTAATGGCTCTATCTTGCTCAGTAAATCCTTGCTCTTTTAAAAATTTTACTGCGACATTTAAGTTTTGTTGGTTATTTTTCATCGCTTCGGCATAATCACGCCCCCAAGCTCTGATATTGATAGACCAAGTACCTACAGTGGCTTTATGTTCTGCTTCTGCTAATCCTTTTACAGTTATCACACCAGTTTGCTGAAAATTTTTAAATTGATGTCCTAAAATAAAGGCTGAAGCCATTAAGCCAACCGCTAAAATAGCACCCAGTATCGCTAAATAACGATATTTGTTTGATTTTGACATAGTCATTTCCTCATAAAAAACTGTGTGGAATTCTAACGATTTCCTACTCTCTCGACAATCCATTGCAGAAAATAATCTCATTATAATTTTATTGAGAATTGTTATCATATCTGTAAAATACGGGAATTATTTTACTTTGATTAGGAATTTTCAATGAAACTTGCAAAATTATTCGCTTATCTTACCGCTTCCATCACACTATTCAGTACAAACTTAATAGCTCAAGAACGTATTATCAGTATTGGTGGCGATGTTACTGAGATTATTTATGCGTTAAATGCAGAACAGCAACTTGTGGGACGTGATAGTACCAGTGTTATTCCTGAAAGAGCCAAAAGTCTACCCGATGTGGGTTATATGCGTCAGCTCAATACTGAAGGGATTTTAGCCCTAAAACCAAATAAAATTATTGCCACTCAAGTAGCACAACCTGCTGTTGTATTTGAACAGTTAAAAGCCGCTGGCGTAACTGTTGAGCAAGTTCCTTTTAAGTATTCTGTTGAAAGTGTAGTAGAAAAAATTACTCGTATTGGAGAACTACTCAATAAGCAACCAGAAGCGCTTACTCTAAGCGAAAAATTTACAAATGAGATGAAAGCAGTAGAGAATTCGCCTCGTAATGTTAAAGTTCTCTTTATTCTAACTCGTGCAGGACACAATCAAATGGTTGCAGGAGCTGATACCGTTGCCGATAGTGCGATTAAACTGGTTGGTGCAAAAAATGCAATGGGAAATGCGGCTCGTTTTGTACCGATTTCACAAGAAGGCGTTATTGCCGCCAATCCGGATTTAATCGTACTGACATCATTAGGTGTTGAGAGCCTTGGCTCAGTTGATAAACTTTGGGAATTACCAGGTATTGCACACACAACAGCAGGTAAGAAAAAACAAGTCGTTGTCGTTGATGATATTGCTTTTTTAGCATTTGGTTTAACAATTCCACAAGAATTACACAAAATGCGTCAAGCGGTTGAAAAGGCTAGCCCGTAATGAACAAATCCCGTTGGCTTATCGCATTAGCAATACTGCTATTGCTAACAATGTTAATTGCTTCAAATATCGGGGCATTATCGCTCACTTGGCACGATTTATGGCACGCTAATATTGACGACAGCCAGTGGCAAATTTGGCTAAACATTCGAGTGCCACGCATTCTGTTAGCCATTGTTGTGGGATTAGCACTTGCTGTTTCTGGAACGCTTTTTCAAGGTTTATTCCATAATCCGATGGCAGATCCTGCTTTAATCGGCGTAAATAGTGGTGCAGCGTTAGCGGTGGGCATTTCCATTATGTTACCGAATTTGCTGCCTAGCGATCTAGGGTTATATAGCACAATGATTGCGGCATTTATTGGTAGTGTTATTGTTTCAAGTTTAATTTACTTTCTTAGCTATCGCTCCCAAGCGTCAGTGAGTAAACTACTGCTTGCAGGGATTGCAGTAAATGCTCTTTGTTTCTCTATCGTTGGTATCCTAACCTATATTAGTAATGATCAACAATTACGCCAATTTAGTCTATGGACAATGGGTAGCCTTGGGCAAGCACAATGGGAGCCTGTTATTATTGCAAGTTGTGTTATTTTATTGACCGCTTGTTATGCTCTCACGCTCGCGAATAAACTAAACTTACTGCAACTTGGTGATGAAGAAGCTCATTATCTTGGGGTAAATGTAATTCGTCTGAAAAAACAACTGATTTTACTTGGTGCGTTATTAGTAGGATCAGCTGTTGCTGTTAGCGGTGCTATTGGCTTTATCGGCTTAGTCATTCCCCATTTAGTTCGTTTTAAATTTGGTGCGGATCACCGTTGGGTTTTACCAGCCTCTGCACTCTGTGGTGCTATTCTACTGCTTGTTGCTGATACCTTAGCAAGAACAATGGTTTCTCCTGCTGAATTACCTGTTGGAATGCTAACTAGCTTTATCGGTGCACCTTATTTTCTTTGGCTTGTTATCCGCTATCGTGAGGGAACAAAATGAGTTGCAAATTTTCCCCTAAATCTGACCGCTTGTTCTTTGCCGAAAATATAGGCTTTGAAATCCAAGGTAAAACCTTATTACAAAATATCAACCTAGAGCTTAAACAAGGCACAATCACTATGTTGATAGGCCCAAATGGTGCTGGGAAATCAACACTAATGCGTTTACTTTCAGGTTATCTCACAACAAACACTGGGCAGTGCATTTTCCAACAAAAAAATCTGAATGATTATGCCCCAATGGAATTAGCCCAACAACGTGCTGTAATGCGTCAGCACAGCCAGTTAAACTTTCCATTTTCTGTTGAAGAAGTGATTAGAATGGGAGGCTACCACCGCCGAGCAAAAGAGATTGAACAATATCTTCCCGAAGTTATCGCTAAAACAGATTGCCAAGTATTACTCAATAAATCTTATCGACAGCTTTCAGGTGGTGAACAACAACGTACACAACTTGCTCGAGCATTATTACAATTATGGCAAGAAGATATGTCGGGAAAACTACTCTTTTTAGATGAGCCTACGTCTGCTTTCGATTTACACCACCAACAGCAGTGTTTACGTTTAATGCGAGAACTTTGTGACCAGAAAGGGCTAACGGTTTGTTGCATTCTGCACGATCTCAATTTAGCTTCGTTATATGGCGATCACATCATATTACTTGCCGAACAAAAAATCCAAGCACAAGGTAGCCCAGAAGAAATTCTTACCGAAAACGCTATTCAACAATGGTACAAAGCCGATATTGCTATTCACCCTCACTATGCAACTAATAAGCCCCAAGTAGCGTTTAAGCGATAAAAATGCACAATTATTAGCATTAAAACTTATAAAAACTTGCATAAGCTCGCAAAAGAAATATAATTGATAATTATTATTATTTTTGTTTTATTGTATATGTGGGTAAAAAAATTCTTGTTATTAGTGAGTTGTAGCTTGTTTATTATAGGCTGCCAACAATCCGTAAAAGAAGTTAATGCTGACAAATTAGGTAAGATTATTGATTTAAGAACAGGGAAAACATTTACACCTGTTCAATGGCTAGAGAGTGTTGCTTCTCAGCAATATCTGCTCATCGGTGAAAAACACGATAATCTCTCTCATCATCAAGCACAATATTGGCTAATTGATCGACTTAACCAAAAACGTAAACAAGGAGCCTTGCTGTTAGAAATGCTAAGGGTAGATCAACAGCCTTTAGTCGATCGTATCGCAATGGATTTTGCAAAATATCGTTCAAATCTTACCGCTTCTTTGAACTGGCAAGCGAGTTGGCAATGGGATTTTTATCAGGATATTGTTCAGCACCCATTTGAACACCAGTACGCTTTAGTTGCAACAAACTTAACCAAAGATGAAGTTTCTCAATTATTGCGAGGAGCAGAGCCACTCAAAGGATATGTCTCTACGGATAAAAAAGTAAAGCAACAACTCGCTGAAATTATTATTCAAAGCCATCAATGCGAATGTGAGGCAAATGAGCCACATATTCAAAAAATGGTAGAAGTTCAGCAATTCAGAGATCGCCGAATGGCTGAAAAACTATTGAAAAGCCATACGCCAAATATATTGATTGCAGGCAATCATCATATTAATCGCCAATATGGTGTTCCAAAACATTTAGCTGATTTATCACCTAATCAAAAATTTACTACGATTTTATTATCAGATAAAAATCATACATATACCCAAGCAGATAGTGATTATGTTTGGATTCTTTCTGAATAAGGATAATTAAATGAATTTTAAATCATTATTTTTTATTTTAAGTTTATTGTTTAGTTTAAATAGTGTTGCTAATACTGTACCAACAGCAACATTACCATTAGATCTTTCTCCACAAACATTATATGAAAATGCACATATTGTAGTAAAAGCAGTTATTTGGATTTTAATTATCTGCTCCATTATTACTTGGACGATTTTTATATTTAAAACGGCTCAAGTTGTTTCTGCATTAGCAAAAATTAAAAAGTCAATCGCACTTATTAGTCCAAATCAGTCTTTTATTGAAATAAAGAAAAATCTAATAAACAAAAACAAATTAAATGAGCTGGTTAATGAAATTGAACAAGAAATTCGTTCGTCTGACAACTATTATGATCGTGATTTAATTGAGCGAATTGAATATCGCTTACTTCATCAAATAAAACAGATAAGCCAAAAAATGCGTTACGGTATTAGCCCACTTGCAACCATTGGATCTGTCGCTCCTTTCATTGGCTTATTTGGTACGGTATGGGGCATTATGAATAGCTTTATTGGTATTGCACAAACGCATACAACTGATCTCTATGCTGTCGCCCCTGGTATTGCAGAAGCCTTATTTGCAACAGCATTAGGTCTGGTAGCCGCTATTCCTGCGGTTATTATTTATAACCTATTTGTCCGATATATTCAGCATTATAGTGATCAACTTGCTTATTCAAGTGCTATTTTACAGCTCGTTATTCGCCGTGAAATTTCTCAATCTAAACAAGGAAAATAAAATGGCGATGAAATTAAATAATGATGATGAGCAACAAGAAATGAGTGAAATTAATGTTACCCCTTTTATTGATGTAATGTTGGTATTACTTATTATCTTTATGGCAACAATTCCTTTAGCAACAGTTAATATTCCTATTAATTTGCCAGCAAGCTCAGCTAATGAGCAGAAAAATGAAGGTACACCAATCATTTTAAGCTTAAATGCAGATAATCAGCTTTATTTATCGAATGAATTGATTAGTTTTGAAAATATCAATGAGAAATTAGAAATTGCAACTCAAGGTAATAAAGAAACAGTCATATTTTTCCGTATTGATAAAGAAGTTAAATATGATTTGGTAATGCAACTAATGAGCCAATTACGCCTATCAGGATATTTAAAAGTAGGTTTAATGGGAATAAACCAAACAAATTAAAAATAAGAGTTTTATGTTTTCATTTTATCAGAAACCCATTATTAAATGGTTCAGTGCTTTTATATTATCCATACTGTTTCATTTACTATTCGGTTACTACTATTTTTATAAAAAAGAAATCACGATAAATGAGCTTGTTGCTTCCGCTGTTATTGTTGATTTTTCAGATCCGCCACAATCTATTGTGATTAGTAGCGAGCTACCTGTTGGTCCACCACAACAAATTGCTACGGAAACCACAATAGAAGAGCCAGCAGAATCTAAAACAGAGCCTGAAATAGAAGAAGAGCTTGTTATTGAAGAACCGACTCCACCAGAAGTAGAGCCTGAAATTGTAGTAAAACAGCAAAAAGAAACAAAAACAGTAAAGCCAGAAAAAGATAAACCCAAAGCTATTGAGAAAGTAAAAAAAGAGCCTAAACCTAATAAACATAGAGAAGCTAAAAAACAACCTAAAGAGAAGAAAACCTTGCCTGTTGCAGATAAAGAATCACCCGCAGGGAGTAACATTGCAACCGCTCCCCCTTCGGGCAATAGCAATAAGATCGCTTCAAATTTTAATAGTAGTAGCCGAGGAACAAGTTTAGAAATTAATTGGAAAGCCTTAGTAAAAAGCCATTTAGAAAAACGTTTACGCTACCCTGAACAAGCACTACGCAAACGTTGGAAAGGAAAACCCGTCATTCAAATTATATTAGATAGTAAAGGAAATGTACTGAGTTCTACGGTAATTAGTAGCAGTGGTAAAGAAAGTTTTGATCGTGAAGCAATTGATAACGCTAAACGCTCTTCGCCTTTACCACAGCCACCTGCTGATTTACTTCAAAACAACAAAATATCAATCAATATTCCGATTAATTTTGATTACGATAATTATCGACAATAAAAGCTCTAGGAGGCTATATGAAACTTAAACTTACCCCAATTGCATTCATTATTCTTGCAACTTCATTAACAGCTTGCTCTGGTGGAAGTAATAAATCAACACCAGTGGCTGAAAGTCCGAAGATAGATATTGCTCCTGATAATCAGGATAAAGAGAAAAGCGAAAACGCTTCGCTCAATAATGCAAATAGAAACGATATTGAGTATGCTTTAGATAAAACTAAAACAGTAAAATGGCGTCAGCTTACTGCCTTTTTACCGTCATCTGAAACCAGTGCGGATAATCCATTAGGAACTAGTGGTAAAATGTCTCAGGAAGGTTCTGCTGCCTATATTGATGGTGATTTACGTTATTCCGATAATGGCGTAGCGAGGGACTTGCGTAAAAATCAAAACGAGACCGATTATGATCCTTCATTTTTAACCAAAGCCGAAATTAATCCACATAAGCTACAAAGTTTGGCTATCAAAAATGGGGCAGGTCAAACAGTAATGAGAACGCATTTTGTAAATCAAACGTACTCATCGTATCTTAGTTTCAAAGCAGAAGCTCCTTTTACCTCCTCAGATGAAGATGGTAAAGTAGTGAAAGCTCTTGATGCTCCTACGGCTTATATTGCCGTGCCAACAAAAGCGGACAAAGCGATTTTAGATCGAAAAGTAAAAGCAACTTATAAAGGCCACACTATCGGTAACCAAAAACGTGAAAATAATCACTTTACATTAGGGGACATTACACTTAATGCGGATTTTTCAACAATGAAAATCAGTGGTGAAATTACTAACCGTAATGACGAATTACTACGTGGTAGAGCTCAATATGAAGGTGCTGGCTGGAAAGGATTTACCACAGACTCTGAAGAGGTGGAGGAAGGCTATACCACTCTAATATCAGAGGCGGAAATGGCAAAACGTGAAGAACAACATAGGACTCTAGCTGTTAGATTACTTCCTGCTGATATTAAAATTGCTAATGGTGTTATTGGGTTTAAGAGTGAAGATAAAGGCCTAGAATTTACAGCTCTTAATGGTGAATCTGTTACAACAGGTGGATATTCTGGTGTTTTTGCTGGCCCTGAGGCACAAGAAGTCGTAGGGAAAATAGAAAGTGGTGAAAATTTCATTAGCTTTGGTGCAACAGAGGTACAGAAATAATGAAACTCAATAAACTTTCATTACTTGTTAGCTATGCATTGCTGGGGATTACCCCAGCAATAGCAGACACATCGCCAGTGTTAATTGATGAAATTAATGTATCGGGGCAAGTCGGTGATCAAAAAGCAGATAAAGCCTTTACTAAAGCAGGGGGAATTGCAATTCGAGGTGAAGAAAAGCAACTTCAATCTTTAGACAGTGTTGTACGTGCTTTACCTGGTACTTATACGAATATTGACCCTGTGCAAGGTACTGTTACTGTTAATATTCGTGGAATGGCTGGGCTTGGTAGAGTTAATACAGTAGTTGATGGTGTGCCACAAACCTTTTTTGGTACATCCGCTAATGGTGATCGCCGTTTCCACGATGAAGATGGTGGGCTACCACCAAGCAGCCAACACGGAACAATGATTGATCCAAATTTTTTAACCGAAGTGAGCATCAATAAAGGTTTTTCAACTGGCTCTCAAGGGGTAAATGCTCTAGCAGGAAGTGCCTCATTTAAAACGCTTGATGTCGATGATGTTATTTTCAAAGGAAATAAAATCGGTATTCGCTCTAAATTTAGTTATGGTACCAATGCTTTAGGCTATAACGGAATGTTAGCTCTTGCAGGTAAAACGAATGCATTTAGCTCCACAGGAAGTGTAGGCGGATTATTTGCTTATAGCCAACGCAAAATAGGTTCAAATTATAAACGTGGTGATGGTAAATATGCGAAAGAAAATGCTTACGCCAAAAGAATGGATCAACGCCCTGAATCTTGGTTAGCTAAAATTGAGCTATTACCTACTGATCAACACCGAATTTTACTTTCTGCAAGGGGTTACCACAGCAATATTGGTGGAAGGGATATTCAAAATAAAAATTACAGTCTAAATTACCACTACACACCAGATTCTGATTTAATCGATCTAGAGCTATTAGTTTCAAGCACCAAAAACAATCAAAAATATGATCAGGAATCTGCTTTATGGGAATTAACGGATGCCTCTACAATCAATAAATCTGACTATGTTGATTTAAAAAATACGAGCAGCTTTAATTTTTGGAACAGTGAATTGACAGCAACTTTAGGAACAAGTTACTTCAATAACAAATACACCCGAAAAGCAAAAGGCAAGAATCAAGATAATTTTGATTACACTCCTTTTGCCCCTACAGGAAAACAAGGAATTGCAAGCGTTTATCTTAATACTCAGTGGAAAAAATCTCTTTATACTTTAGATGGTGGATTAACTTACACTTACTCTAATTTTAAAGGTTTTAAACCTGCTTGTGGCACTGTTGGAGAATATACTATTCCGTGTTTCCCTCAAGGTGCTTATAACATCAATATGGTCAATTACTATGTTGATCCATCCTTGATGTTATCTGCTGATATTAGTGAATGGTTTAACCCATTTATCAGCTATAGCCGTAGCACCCGAATGCCAAATATCCAAGAGGTCTTTTTCAATAATGAGAGTGGTGGCTCAATGAACCCATTCTTACGCCCAGAAAAAGCACAAACCTATCAGATTGGTTTTAATACCTTCAAACATAATTGGCTTACAGATACAGATAAATTAGGTATAAAGCTACTTTACTATCGTAGTAAAATTAAAGACTTTATTACCTCTGAATCATTTTATATTTCCAATTCAGGGCAATTTACACAAGATATAAATGATGTTGGCAGTGGCAGTTTCCATTCTCAAGTATCTATTAATTCCCTTAAACCTGTTAAAACAAGCGGTGTGGAATTGGAATTAAATTACGATAGTGGAAAATACTTTGGACGATTATCTTATAGCTATGAAAAAACATCACAGCCAATCGGCGTACAAAGCTCTAATGATGGCTTTGGTTTTGGTGATATTTATGAATTACCAAAACACTATGCGACTTTAGACCTTGGCGCTAGACTATTAGATAAGAAATTAACACTGGGTAGTATTATTAAATACACTCAAAAAGTGAAAAGAATTAGTCCAAAAGGTATTAATGCAGGTACGAATGATAAAATAGAAACTCAAACGATACCGCAAAACCCAATGATTGTGGATATTTATGCTAACTATGAAATCAATAAAAATTTCAGCTTAAGAGCAAGTGTTCAAAATCTATTTAATTCACTTTATATTGACCCACTAAATAGTCAAAATGCAACACGCTCACAATTTGTAGGCGATGGTAGAGGCGGAGAAGCTTATACTTATACAAATTATGCTCGTGGCCGCACCTATATTATTGGTGGTGAAATTAGATTCTAAGCATATTCCCTTTATTCTGAATAAAGAATAAAGGGATATTTTATTACAAAAAATGAACATTAAATATTATTTACCTTTAATTTATTTATTACCAACCTCTATTTTAGCTCAGCACCCGAATACAGCTATTGATAGGGAATTAAAAGTGGCTATACCTAAACTCACAGAATTATCTGCAACTATTTCGGAGAATAAAGAAGATTATTCAACGGAAATCAATGATGAACAATTGGCAGATAATCCTAATTTAATTTCGCATTTTCTAAATTTAGCCATTGATCAAAAACAGGAAGTGCTAATTCCTAAACTTATAGAGATGTATAGAAAATATCCACAACGGGATCTTATTCTAGAGGATTATGCTCAGGGAGCTTATTTATACTCAATTCAAGACTATAATAAAGCAATAACATTATATGCTAATCTCTTAGAAAAATACCCTTATTTAGATAAAGTAAGGTTTAAACTTGCTCAATGGTTGTTTGAGGATAGCCAATTAAATAATGCAAGAGAACAACTTAATCAATTAAAAGATAAAGATTTACCATACTTTATAAATAATCAAATTTCTTTGTATCAAGAAGCTATTAAAGAAAAACAAGACATCAATTTCAATATCAAGTTTAGTTATATTAAAGATAACAACATCAATAATGCGTCATCAGAACCTTATATCTATATAGGAAAAACTAAATTTAAGAAAACAGAATCATCACTACCACAAAAAGCAGAAGGAATACAATATCAATTAAATATAAATAAACTTCATAACATAACCGATAACCATAATATATACTTTGAGAATGAATTAGAAGGAAAATATTATTGGAATAACAAAGAATATAATGATATAAACAACACGTTTTATTTGGGGTATCAATATCAAAATGCAAATAATAGATTTGCCTTTCTACCTTATTATGAAAAAAGATGGTATGCTCAAAAGCAATATAGTAATGAAAGTGGTATTCGTTTGGAATTTGATAGAAGATTATCTAATCAATGGCAATTTTCTACTAGCTCTGAATTTGCCCAGACAAGTTATAAAAATAGTAATCTAAAACGAAATAAACAGTTATATTCTGGAACACTCGTTCATCGACTTTCACCTAGAACAGTTATATATTTCGGTTCAGATATATTATTTGAAAATACACAACAAAAAAGAGATAGTTCAAATAGATATTCATTAAGATTTGGTGCATCATCTCAAATAAAAAATTTATTTTCTACTCAAATAACATTACAGGTGGCAAAACGCTACTTCAAAGGTAATGATCTTTTTGTTGCGAAAAAACGTAAAGATACTGAATGGAATTTATCAGCTACAATATGGAAAAAAGAATGGAATTTATGGGGTGTAACGCCCAAATTAAATTACCGCTATCAAAAAATCAATTCAAATATTCCTGAATTCTTCTCATTTGATAAACATCAATTAAATTTATTTTTTGAGAAAGAGTATTAGGGGATATTTAGTATAAGTGGTTAATTTTTGGGGAGTATAATTTTGTTTATTAATTTATTCTCCCTAACTTTTAAATCACAAACCAAGTACTAATACTTTCGTAAATCAAACGTATCCCGAACAGTATAAAAACTACCCCAGCGATATTGTCTAAATAATGGTTATATTTAGTATAGAATTGTCGGATTTTCTGATGTGAAAAAAGAATAGCGACAATACAAAAGTACACCAAAGCACTCCCGACTAAGATAAGCAAAACTAAAAGAATATCGCTGAGTTGAGCCAAATTTGATACATAACCTGCGAGTACGCTACTAAAAAAGACGACAATTTTGGGATTGGCGAGATTGATCATCAAACCACCCAGAATTTCTTTCCAAGCAGAACTCTTACTGTGGCTAGTTTTGTCATTGGCTAATTTAGCATTTTTAGTAATTTGTACCATTTTGATGCCGTTGTAAGCCAAATAGCTACCGCCCAATAGCATTAAAATATACTGAAATGAGGGTAAGATTTTATTCAAAAAGGCTAGCCCAAAAAGAACCAATAGCGACCAGAAAGCAACACCAATGCTGATTCCAATAGCAGCGAGCAGTGCATTTTTACGGGTATCACCCATTGCTTTTCGACTCACGTAGAAGAAATCAGGGCCAGGGCTGATTAAGCCAACTAACTGTACGATGAAAATTGTCCACATATTAGAAAATCCAATAAATGAGATAGAGTGAAATTAAGCTATAAATTGCTGCTAGAATGTCGTCAAACATAATACCTAGACCGCCTTTTAATTGTTGATCAAAATAGCGGATAGGGTAAGGTTTGATAATATCAAATAGACGAAAGAATAAAAACGTTAAAATATAGTAGATCCAATTATATTCGGGTAAACAGATAAATAAGCAGAAAATCGCAACAATCTCGTCCCACACAATACGCCCATCATCGTGCATTCCAAGATCTTGGCTTGTTTTTTCACAAATATAGCAACCTAAAATAAAAGATATGCTTGATAATACGATGAAAAATAAAGGGGAAGCGGTGAGATTCCATAAAAAAATTGCAAGTAGTAGTCCAACGAGCGAACCCCAAGTGCCTGGTGCAGGTTTAATTAGCCCAGAGCCAAAACCTACGGCGAGAAAGTGAATAGGATTTTTTAAGTTGATGTTCATAATTAACGAAAATGGTCAAAGCCTATCTGCTTAGGTAAAGGAATTGTTTTACCTTGATTGAGTAAACGAATGTTTTCTGCTGATTGTGGAGTTATTTTGCCAATACAGTAACAATTTAGCTGCTGTATTTTTAAGATATTCTCAAAATCAGCTTGCTTATTCTCAGGAATAGTAAAACAGAGTTCATAATCTTCACCACCTGTTAGTGCGAAGTCAATTGCTTGAGAGTGTGAATATTCTGTTTGTATTGCTTGTGATAGTGGCAGCTTCTCCACATCTATCTCTGCACTGCATTGGCTACGGCTTAAGATATGTGATAGATCTGCTAGCAAGCCATCAGAAATATCAATAGCACATTGGCTATAATCTAATAATAACTTACCCAATGCAATACGAGGTGTTGGTTTTAAGTGACGTTGGAGTAAATATTGTTGAGATGAATTGAGTTCAGATGATTTTGAATTTAACAACAAATCTAACCCAGCAGCACTATCACCTAAATAACCCGAAACATAGATTAAATCATTTACCTTGGCTTGATGACGAAATAAACCTTGTTGTTGGGGGATAAAACCTTGTGCGGTAATGGTTAATGATAGATGTCCTTTAGTAGTATCACCACCGATTAGTTCCACATCATATTCATCAAGAATTTGGAATAGCCCTTGGCTAAAAAGGGATAGCCAGTGGTGATCGCACTTAGGGAGTGTTAGGGCAAGAGAAACCCAACGTGGTGTTGCACCCATTGCGGCTAAGTCACTTAAATTAACTGCAATCGCTTTGTAAGCTAAATCAGCAGGGCAAATATCAGCCACAAAATGCGTGTCGCAGACGAGAGTATCTGTGGTTATTGCAAGACGATGATGAGCAGGAACTTGTGTTACTGCACAATCATCACCGATAGCAAGTAAAATATCCGCACGATCTAACCGCTTATTACGGGTAAAATATTGCTTAATCAGATCAAACTCGCCCATTTTATCACTCTATTTACGACCTAATGCGGGTGCTAATTTATCTAAAATACCATTTACATATTTATGGCTATCGTCAGAGCCGAATACCTTAGCAACTTCAATTCCTTCATTGATAACAACTTTGTAAGGTACATCTAATTCAAACTGCAATTCATAGCCTGATAAACGCAAGATAGTGCGTTCGATTGGATCCACTTCATTTTCTGCACGATCTAAATAAGGGCGGAGTGAGTGATCAATTGCATCAATATTTTCTACCGTTCCACGCAATAATTTACGGAAATATGGCATATCCACGCCATTCATATCTTGATCAGTAACAAAAGCTAATTCAACTTGTTCAATACTATTTTGTGAAATATACCAAGAGTAAAGGGCTTGTACAGCACATTCTCTTGCTCTACGGCGTGGGGAAACTTTCATAAAACCTCAGGAATATAATGTGTAAAATGGTTTGAATAACATACCGCTTGCTTAGGCTTTTTACCTTATTGGCTCGTTATTCAAAATAGCCGAGCATTCTAGCATATTCCCTATTATTTTTGTTTAGATTTCTTATTATCTAACTGAATTGGTGGTGATTTTATAATATGTGGCGTAACAAAAATAACCAATTCTCGTTTAGAAATCTTATCTCTACTTTGGCTAAAGAGATGTTTAAGCACAGGAATGCTCCCTAATACAGGCACTTTATCTTCGCCTTTAGTAATTAGATGTTGGAAAACACCACCAAGAACAATAGTTTCACCATCTTTAGCAAAGACTTGCGTTTTTAACTCTTGTTTATCTATTGTGGTTAAAGCACTGAAACCATTTTGAGTATTAGGTGCATTTTGGGTAACAACCATATCTAGCAATACGTGATTATGCTCAGAAAGATGGGGCGTTACTTCCAGCCCTAAGACAGCTTCCTTAAATTCAACATCGGTTGTTTCTGACTTCTTGTCATAAATTGCATAAGGAATTTCAGTACCTTGTTTAATGCTTGCTCCCTTCTTATTTGTTGTCAGTAAGCGTGGGCTTGCAATGATTTCAATACTATTTTCTCGCTCTAAAGCGGTTAATTCGAGATCTAACATTCGGCTATTGATCGTTGCAACTTGTAGTACGGCAGATGCTGCATTGCTAACAGGAAAATTCACATTTAAATTATTAGTGGTTAAATTATTCCCTTCTAATGAGCCTGCAAATTTGTGATGGTTGCCCGTTGGAGAAAACATTCCCCACCTAACGCCCAATTCTTTAAGGTTTTCACTACTGATGGTAACAATTCGGGCTTCAATTGCAATTTGTTCAGTCGGAGCATCAAGTTGTTTAATCAGTTGTGTGATATTTTTAATAGAAGAAGGTGTGTCTTTAATAATGATGCTGTTACTGCGATCATCAAAATGAAGATAACCATTCTCAGATAATAGATTTCCTGCACCTTTAGTAATAGAATCAATGACTTCAGATGCTTTAGCATAATAGAGTTTAATACTTTTAGTCGTTAGTTTAGGTAAGACTGGACGATTATTTTCGATATGATGATCCGTAATAGAAGATATAACTGAATTTTCATTTTTATGAGCAATAAAATAAATGTTATCTTCTTTTTTAATATGTAACTGGTTTATTTTACCTATACTGTTAAGGATTTTATCAAAATCACTATTTTCAATGCGTAGGGTAACATTATGGTTAATATCATTTTCGATAGCAATATTTTTATCTAATTCGTTTGCAATAAAGGTTAATGTTTCTTTAATAGGTGCATCTTTTAATCTAAGTGAGATATTTTCAGCATACACAGGTAAAGAGAATAATAATATTATCAAAAATAACTTCATAATTTCTCCTAAATACTTATAGTTATTTTATTCTGTTGAATGCAGTGATTGCTTTTTGTCCAATCAAGATAATCTATCTTTTGTAGATCTATCTTTTCTATTTGAATGGCATCATCAATAATTAATTGGTTTTCTTTTAAGCCAGTAATACGTTTTTCTTTATCTATAAATAAAGCGATGAATATATCTTGTTGTTTGAATACACCGACAAACTTTAGTTCATTAAACGGTATGGAAAGAGAAACAATCTCTGTATTTTTATTTTTTAAACAAGCGGGTATTTCCCAATGTTTTTTTACACCTTGATTTATTTCAGTATTGGCTATCTGCTCTTGATTATGCTCTTTTTCATTATCAGCATAAAAAGGATCGGCATAAGCCAATATAGGAATAATAGAGAATAAAAGAATAACTATTTTTTGCATAATAACTCCTAATTAGTCAGTAATTTTCATTACTGCATATAATTGAACTAAATTTTGATGATTAATCTTAGAGAAGCTAATTTCGGTATAAGCTAGATTAGGTATTTTTTGTAATTGTAGTAGAACTAATCCCAATGGTATTGCTTGGTGGTTTACAGTAATTATGATTTGCTTTTCATCAATATTCCATTGTAGTTGTTCTATTTTTATTTTATGGTCAGTAAAAACTTGTTCAATGGCTTTATTTATGAGTGAAATGCGATCTTTAAAATGAAGACTATTAGATTTTTGACTCAATGTGCTTAATAACTTCGTTTGTTGAGTAAGATCTTGTATTAAAGTAGATTTTTTATTCTCTCTTAAGCTATTCTCTGATTGTGCCAAGTAATAAAAAAGAGTTGGTGTTAGTATAAACAAAATAAAAATTATGATTAAACAATAAATCAATCTTGTTTGAATGAAATAAAAACAATTATGAAGATGTGTTTGTGGTTTTATATAAGTGTTTATTAGCAAATTATTCATTTTTTTATCCTTGTAAATCAATAATAATCTGAAATGAGAGTAAGCTATCTTCACTAGTATGTAATTGTGTAATGTAATAATTTATATTATCTTGTTTGAGTTGTTGTTCGATAGATGTAAATTGTTTCTGATTTTTTACTTTACCTATGATTTTTATTTTTGTATGGTTGTCTACATATATTTGTATAATTTCAAGTGTTCCTTTTTCTTTGAAGTTATTTAGGTATTGGTTTAAAAAATAAATATGCTCATTTTTAATAAATTGATTATTTGTAATTGTATTGTGTTTGAGTTTTTCTATGTTGTCTTTTGTTTGGGTGATTTTATGCTCTATTTCGGTAATTTCATTGTTAAGTTGTATATTTTTATGTTGTATATTTTGATGTTGGAAGATAATCAATACACCTATAATTGATGATGCAATAAATGTTGTAATGATAATAATAAGATTACGAATACTATGACTAACCCATTGATGTTGGTTATATCCATTTAGATTGATGCCTTGCCATTCCATAAACTTGCTCCCAATGCAATTAAGTAGAGTTTTTTATCTAGAGTATTTTCAGGAAAAGAGAGCTTATCAATATCTATATTGTGTATCTGATTTATACTTTCTGTTTGGAGTTCAGAATTATTTAAGAATAATACTCCCCTTAAATAGCAAAATAATTCATTATCCAAAATCATATTGGGTTTGGATAAAAATGGATCTGCATACGATTTTCGTAATGCGTAGATAGTGGTTTTTATACGATTGTGATTTTCTTCTTGGTGGGATTTCACATCAAAATAGATCTGAGAAACAGGTATTGGTAAAGCCTGCTTTAAAATTTGAATTACCTGTTTATATTGTTCTTGTGAATTAAAATGGGTTGGGAAGTAAACCGTTTTCTGCCAAATATAATGATTGGGAATAGGCACTACAATGGTAAATTTTGATGATAAATCTACCGCTTGTTTTATCACTTCATCAATTTGTTCTATCACTGAATATGATGTGCAGACATTTTTCCATATTGCTAGGCTATGTTTATTTTGATTTATGCAGCAACAGATAGAATGCTCATTGTAACTAATGCCAATTTTTTGATTATGGGTGGCGTTGTGAGATTTTATTTGTTTAAATTTATTGAATTTCATTTTGTTAGTTAAAGTAATTGTAGATTAAAACAGCTTTTTGTCGATTTTTGGCTTATAATTGCCAACTGTTTCGACGGGTTTGCATTATATTTACTGTAAATTCAGGTTTAGTCATTTAGGAAAAGAGAATTTTTCGATGAAGATCGCAAAAATCATATTTGGTACTTTACTAACACTTGCTATCTTAGGTTGTGTTGCGGTAGGGGTTATTTATTTTCATTTTAAGTTAGATTTACCGAATGTTAATTCACTAAAAAATGTGGAATTACAACAGCCTATGCAGATTTTTACTGCTGATGGTAAGTTGATCGGTGAGGTGGGAGAAGAACGGCGTATCCCTGTAAAGTTAGCTGATATTCCACAATCTTTAATTGATGCTGTTTTAGCAACGGAAGATAGCCGATTTTATGAACATAAAGGTATAGATCCTAAAGGCATTCTTCGTGCTGTTTGGCGTTCATCACAAGGGGATACACAAGGGGCAAGTACCATTACACAGCAATTAGCTCGTAATTTCTTTTTATCGCCAGAACGAAAAATTGAACGTAAGATTAAAGAAGCAATTTTGGCTTTAGAAATTGAGCAGAATTTAACGAAAGATGAGATTCTAGAGCTCTATTTGAATAAAATTTATTTAGGCTATCGCTCTTATGGAGTTGCGGCAGCCGCCAAAACCTATTTTGGTAAAAAGCTCAATGAATTAACACTATCAGAAGTTGCAATCATTGCAGGGTTACCAAAAGCTCCATCAACAATGAATCCTTTATATTCCATTGCTCGAGCAGAAAAACGTAGAAATGTGGTATTAGGGCGAATGTTAGAAGTTGGGAAAATCACACAACAGCAATATGAGCAAGCTAAATCTGAGCCAATCATTGCAAAATTTCACGGCTCTTCTTTGGAGTTTCGTGCGGATTATGTCACCGAAATGATCCGACAAGAGATGGTTAAGCGTTATGGTGAAGAAGTTGCTTATACTCGTGGTTTCCAAGTTTATGCTACGGTATTGTCAGATGATCAGCGAGAGGCTCAAAACTCATTACGCAATAATCTTATTGATTATGATCGTCGCCACGGTTGGCGAGGAGCTGAAAAATTATGGAAGGCAACAGATAGTGCTTGGGACGAAGAGAAAATCGTTGAACATCTAAGTAAACTACCACATTCAGAGCCTTTTATTGGAGCTGCGGTTCTAAAAGTCAATAAAGATAGTGCTGATATTATGTTGGCTAATGGAGATAAAGCAGTATTGAAATTTGCTGGAATGCGTTGGGCTAGAAAATTTATCAATGATTCAGCTCAAGGTAGACAGCCTAATAGCGTCAAAGAAGTTCTCAATGTAGGTGAGCAAATTTGGGTTCGTCAAGATAGTAAGGGAAATTGGGAATTAGGACAGATTCCCGATGTAAACTCAGCATTGGTTTCTTTAAATAGTGATAATGGGGCTATTGAAGCTGTTGTTGGTGGTTTTAGTTTTGAGCAAAGTCGCTTTAATCGTGCAACACAATCATTAGTTCAAGTAGGTTCATCAATCAAGCCATTTATTTATGCTGCAGCTTTAAATAAAGGATTGAGTTTAGCAACTATTTTAAGTGATGAGCCTATAACTATTACGAAACCAGGGCAAAAAGCTTGGAGTCCTAAAAATTCACCTAATATTTACGAAGGAGCATTACGTTTACGAGTGGGATTAGGGAAGTCCAAGAATGTGATGATGGTTAGAACAGTGCAAATGGCGGGTGTTGATTATGTAGCGGATTATCTACAACGTTTCGGCTTTGAACGTGATCAATATCAAGCGACAGAAGCACTTGCTCTTGGTGCTGCGTCATTTACCCCTTTAGAAATGGCTCGTGGCTATGCGGTGTTTGATAATGGTGGGTATCTAATTGAACCTTATATTATTAAGCGTATTCTAGATAGTAATGGGAATGAACTATTTAAAGCTAATCCTGCTATGGCTTGTTTAGAATGTAATGATATTCCTGTTATCTATCCAGAACCTGAGTACTTCAATTTTGTAAAAGTTACCCAAGAATCAGAAGCTCAGTTGGCTAAAAATAGTAATGTCATTGTGGCTGATGATATTCCAGATGTTATTCCCGAATTAGAGATCGAAGTAACTAAAAAAGAAGATGCTCCTAACTTAATGGCAGATGCTGAAGCTACAACTAAAGGAGTTCATTACGCTCCTAGGGTGATGAGTGGTGAAATTGCTTTTCTAATGAGAAGTGCGTTAAATACAGCTATTTTTGGAGAACCAAGTCAAGGTTGGAGAGGAACAAGCCATTCTATTGCAAATACAATAAAACGCAATGATATTGGTGGTAAGACAGGAACAACGAATAATGCAAAAGTTACTTGGTATGCAGGTTTTGGAGCCAATATCGTTACCACTGTTTATGTTGGCTTTGATGATAATAAACGAGATTTGGGGCGAGGAGAAGCTGGCGCTAAAACGGCTTTACCTGCTTGGATTAACTATATGAAAGTGGCTCTTAAAGATAAAACAGAGAGAAAAGAGCAGTTACCGCCAAATATTATTGAAGTTAAGATAGATGCAAAAAGTGGATTTTTAGGCAATAGCTTTAGTGAGTATTTTATTAAAGGTACTGAGCCAAAGAAAAAATATATTGTTGAAAAAGCTTATAGCGAGCCTTATTCAATAGGCAATGATCCAATGTTAAAACAAGCACCTAATAACTATAGTAAAGAATTATTCTAAATTACTGAATAATTAGTTTGTTTAGGTTGAAAAGAGAGGCGATTTATTGAGATAATAACAGTCAATCTTTATTTTTGGGCGATTTGTGGTTTAATTATTCTATAAGTGTGTTATTTATAATCACTTTCTTGTAAATTTTAACGTGCAACAGACCGCTTGTGTTTACAAGCGGTCTGTTTTTTCCCAATTTTTACCACAAATCAAATCGTTAAATTATTTTAAAATTAGAAAAGAGAAATGGCAGAAAAACGTAATATCTTTTTAATTGGACCAATGGGAGCAGGTAAAAGCACTATTGGACGTCAATTAGCACAAATGCTAAATATGGATTTTTTAGATTCTGATTCTGTAATTGAAGAACGTGCTGGAGCGGATATCGATTGGATTTTTGATATTGAAGGAGAAGCAGGATTTCGTAAGCGTGAAGAACGTATTATTAACGAATTAACGCAATCTCAAGGATTAGTACTCTCAACAGGGGGGGGATCAGTGTTATCAAAAGATAATCGCAATGCACTCTCTGCTCGTGGAATTGTTGTTTACCTTGAAACATCAATTGATAAGCAGTTTGAACGCACTCAGCGTGATAAAAAACGCCCATTGTTACAAACAGAAGATCCGTATCAAGTATTGCAAGAGTTAGCAAAAATCCGTAATCCATTGTACGAAGAGATTGCGGATATTACTTTACAAACCGATGAGCAAGCAGCCAAAGTTGTGGCTACCCAAATCATCGAAATGATGGATAATTTACAGTAAATCAAGGTAGAAAATATGTTGCAAGTCAATGTTGAGTTAAAAGAACGAGCGTATCCAATTTCTATTGGTACTGGGTTATTAACCGATCCAGCGAGTTATCACCCATTAAAGCAAGGTGATAAGGTAATGATCGTTTCTAACCCAACCGTTGCTGAACATTATCTTGCAACAGTAACGAACACATTAGAAACCTTAGGTTGTATTGTTGATTTTGTACTTATTCCTGATGGTGAAAAATATAAAACCCTATCATCACTAGATCTTATTTTTACTGCGTTACTGGAAAAAAATCATAATCGTGATAGTACATTAATTGCACTTGGTGGTGGTGTAATTGGCGATGTTGCAGGTTATGCTGCTGCTTCTTACCAACGTGGTATCCGTTTTATTCAGATTCCAACCACATTGTTAGCACAAGTCGATTCATCTGTTGGTGGAAAAACTGCGGTTAATCACCCATTGGGTAAAAATATGATTGGGGCTTTTTATCAACCGATTTCAGTAATTATTGATACAGAAACCTTAAAAACCTTACCTAAACGTGAAGTAAGTGCAGGTCTAGCTGAAGTCATCAAATATGGAGCAATTTTTGATTTAGCTTTTTTTGAGTGGCTAGAACAGCATATTGATGATTTAGTTCAGCTAGATCAGTCAGCTCTCGAATACTGTATTCAACGTTGTTGCCAGCTTAAAGCCGATGTTGTAGCTCGTGATGAAACTGAAAAAGGTGATAGAGCCTTACTCAATTTAGGGCATACATTCGGACACGCTATTGAAGCTCATTTAGGTTATGGAAATTGGTTGCACGGAGAGGCGGTGGCGGTAGGAATGCTAGAGGCAGCTGCTTTATCTCATATACTAGGCGATCTTTCAGAACAAGATATTTTCCGTTTAGAAAAACTGATTGCTCAAGCGACATTACCGACAATTTCGCCTGATGGAATGCAACCTGAAGAATATTTACCTTATATGTGGCGTGATAAAAAAGTATTAAGCGGTCAGCTACGCTTAATTTTATTAAAATCACTAGGTTCTGCTTACGTTACAGCTCAAGCAACGGAACAGCAAGTGATTGACGCTATTCGCCGTTTCACTCAACAATAAAATGAATACTAAACAACGTGCCTTTTTAAAATGGGCTGGCGGTAAATATCGCCTAATTGATGACATTTCTCGCCATTTTCCTAAAAAGGCTTGTTTAGTTGAGCCATTTGTTGGTGCAGGTTCTGTATTCTTAAACACAAATTTTGAACGCTACCTATTAGCTGATATTAACCCTGATCTTATCAATCTCTTTAATGTCGTTAAGCAAGATGTAGAAACTTATATCTACGCAACAAAACAACTGTTTTCTCATCATCAGGCAAATACGGCAGCATTTTATTATGAACGCCGACAAGAATTCAATTGCCTACAAGATCCTTTTCAACGTTCTATTTTATTTCTCTATCTAAATCGTTTTGGGTTTAATGGACTGTGCCGTTACAACCAAAAACAGCAGTATAATGTTCCTTTTGGTGCTTACCAAAAACATTATTTTCCCGAAAAAGAATTACGTTTTTTTGCGGAGAAAGCAAAAAGAGCCACTTTTATTTGTGCGGATTTTCATCAGTTATTTCATTATTTATGGGAAAATCCTGACGATTACCTTGTTTATTGTGACCCCCCTTATGCACCTTTGGCTCAAGAAAGTAATTTCACACAGTATGCTGGTGGGGGGTTTAGTCTTGAACAACAACAGACGCTTGCAGAGTATGCTTTACAATCACAAGCGGTTGGTATTCCTGTATTGATTTCAAATCACGATACTCATTTTACTCGTGATATTTATCGTA
This sequence comes from Ursidibacter sp. B-7004-1, assembly GCF_053654055.1. NCBI lineage: Bacteria > Pseudomonadati > Pseudomonadota > Gammaproteobacteria > Pasteurellales > Pasteurellaceae > Ursidibacter > Ursidibacter sp. B-7004-1. Next base: position 41,144 of record NZ_JBSIUP010000006.1, read on the forward strand.
ATGCACAAATCACAATGCTAAAAGTTCAGCGGAATATTGGTCAAACCCCAAGTTCTCGTACTAAAGTGAATGAACTATTAGCTATTTTCAACTAATTTTTTATTTTGGTTATTTGGAGTGAAAATGACAACTCAAACTGTTGAACGCCAGTCGTGGTCAAATCGATTGGCATATATTTTAACTGTTGCTGGTGCTACAGTTGGTTTTGGGGCAACTTGGCGTTTCCCTTATTTAGTTGGAGAAAATGGTGGCGGTGCTTATGTGTTCTTATTCTGTATTGCAATGATTGTGATCGGTATTCCAATGATTTTAGTTGAGAATGTCATTGGACGTAGAATGAGAGTAAATGCCATTGATGCTTTTAGCGGTACGGCAAATGGTAAAAAGATACATTCAGGTTGGAAAATTTTAGGCTATATGGGATTGCTCGGCTCTTTTGGTATCCTTGCTTACTATATGGTATTAGGTGGCTGGGTATTAAATTATATTGGCAGTTTTATTTCAGGTGGCTTAGATATTAGCTCTCCAGTGACGGTAGAAACAACATCAGCTTATTTCCAGCAAAGCATTTTCAATAGCCCAGTTAATATTATTATTTATACAGGGATATTTGTTGCCGTAAACTATTTTATTTTAGCCAAAGGGATTGTTGATGGTATTGAACGATCCGTTAAGTACTTAATGCCACTCTTATTTATCTTCCTAATTATTATGGTAGTAAGAAATATTACTTTACCAGGTGCAATGGAAGGAATTAAGTTCTATTTAATGCCCGATTTTTCTAAAATCACGCCAAAACTTTTCGTATTCGTGCTAGGGCAGGTATTCTTTGCTTTAAGTTTAGGGTTTGGTGTATTGATCACATTATCTAGTTACCTAGATAAAAAAGAAAACTTGGTTAAAACGGCAACGATTACAGGGATATTGAATACAGTGATTGCCCTACTTGCTGGTTTTATGATTTTCCCATCACTCTTTAGTTTTGGTATTGCTCCAAATTCAGGTCCAACGCTGGTTTTCCAAAGTTTACCGATCGTATTTTCAAATATGTGGGGCGGGACGGCTTTTGCCATTATTTTCTTTAGTTTATTGATTGTTGCTGCATTAACAACTTCATTGACTATCTGTGAAGTGATCATTACCGCATTACAAGAAAAAACTAAAATGGGTAGAAAAACGGCTATTTTAGTGACTTTAGTTGCCATCTTTTTACTCGGTAATATTCCGTCTATTCTTGGAGATAGTGAATGGAAAGATATTCGTATTATGGGAAGAAGTATTTTTGATGCCTTTGACTACATTAGTGGCAATATTCTGTTTATTTTAACCGCATTGGGTAGTGCTATCTTTGTTGGTTTTGTTTTAAAAGATGAAGCAAAAGAAGAATTAAATACTCATAAAGGATTAACTGCGATTTGGTTTAATTACGTTAAATATGTAATTCCTGTCATTATTTTGGTGATTTTTTATAGTTCTTTATAATACACTAAACAGGCATTCTAATATGCTCTTATAATCCTTAGCTCTATACCGTACACTAGCTTGTTGTATATTTTCTTAGCAACATAGGTGATATACAGATTTAATTAGCAATGTGATGTTTAGCTTTTAGCTGCTAAATTGACTACAATACTCTATCAATAATCTGATTTTACACATCTCTAACCTAGAAAATCCCCTTTGCTGTTTAGTATAGATAGCAGGGGATTTTTTTCTATAACAATACCCATACATTACACAAATAATTTATTATAAAAAATAATTAAATTTACTTGATAAAGCATTTTTTGTTTATATAATGGCAAAAAACAAGTGGTTTAATAATAAAAAATAATTAAATTACTAATTTAAAATGAAATATCTTTGTTTATCTAACCAATTATAAGTAACCTGAAAGGAGGTTGTTTTATGAATGCGTTCATTGAGAAAAAATTAATGCCCATAGCGGCAAAAATGAGTGCAAATAAGAGCTTAGTAGCAATTCGTGATGGGATCACCCTATCAATGCCACTATTGATTATTGGTTCACTCTTTATGATTATTGCCTCATTCCCAATTCCGGGGTGGGAAGAGTGGCTAGGTAAAATCGGTGTTGCTGGCTACTTATGGAAAGGTGTTGATGGTAGCTTTAGTTTACTTGGTCTTGTTTCTGTATTTGGGATTGCTTATAGCTATTCTCGTCAAGAAAAAGTAGATGGCGTGGCATCAGGTTTAATCGCTCTCTCATCTTTTATCACCGTAACACCTTATGTGAATCGTGCTGTTGTTGCTTTAGCTAACCCGAATGTTGCATTACCTGATGGTTTTGCTGTACCTGCTGGAGTGAATGCGTCTTATCTATCAGCGAAAGGGGTATTCGTTGCGATTGTAATTGGTTTAATTTCTGCCGCAATGTATAACTGGTTTATCAAACGTAATATTCAGATTAAATTACCTGACGCAGTACCACCAGCGGTATCTCGTAGCTTCTCGGCTATTATACCAGGTGCGGTGATCATTACTATGTGGTTAATTGTATATGGTATCCTTGATGCCAATAACTTGCCAAACTTACACGAACTTGCTCAAACTGTATTAGGTGGGCCTCTAGGGTTAATTGGTAGTAGCGTGATTGGAGTAATGTTAATTGCTGGTTTAAATTCAATTTTCTGGTTTGTAGGTATTCACGGTGGAAATACAGTAAATGCAATTATGAAACCAACTTGGATTGATAATCTTGCATCAAATGTTGCTGCTTACAAAGCGGGTGAGCCGTTACAAGAAATCTTTACTACACCATTTATGGATAACTTCGTCTATATCGGTGGTGGCGGTGCGACAATCGGTTTAGTATTAGCGATTGCTTGGTATGCCCGTAAGAAAAATGGTAGTAAACAAACGAAAGCTATTGCACCTTTAACGGTTGTTCCGGGTTTATTCAACATTAATGAGCCTGCAATGTTTGGTTTACCTGTGGTAATGAATGTTACTTTGTTTGTTCCATTCATCTTAGCTCCAATGGTAAATGTGTTAGTAGCTTGGGCAGCAATGTCATCGGGTTTAGTTCCACTTACTCGTGCAGAAGCATCTTGGACAATGCCACCAATTCTATCTGGTTTCTTAACCACAGGTAGTGTAATGGGAGCCGTATTACAAATTGTACTCATCATTATTGATATTGCTCTTTACTTACCGTTCTTCATTGCAGTTGAGAAACATTTCAAAAAACAAGAAGCAGGGGAGTAAATTAAGATGGTTAAGCGTTTTTTAAGTGCGGAAGCCTCTGAAATTCTCGCAATGTCCGCACAAGAATTAAAGCAAAGTATTAAAGCATCGGAAGGTCGCATCATTTTGTCTGAAAATGTTGCACCGCGTGAACCTTATATTGCGGAATGTACTAATTCTGAAATGGCGAGAGCCTTTGGGGCAGATTTAATTTTATTAAATGGTTTAGATGTTTTTGAACCTGTGATTGCAGGTATTGATAAAGTTGAAACCAATATTATTGATCGTTTACATCAGCTGGTCGGTCGTCCAATAGGGGTTAATTTAGAGCCTGTCGATCAACGTGCTGCAATGATGGACGAGAAACTTGAGATTTCATCAGGGCGTCAAGCTCGTGTTGAAACCATTCAAGAAATAGAGCGTTTAGGCTTTGATTTTGTCTGCTTTACAGGCAATCCTGGGACTGGTGTAACAAATAACGCTATTATCGAAACAGTCAAAACAGCTAAACGTTATTTCTCAGGCTTAATTTTCGCAGGTAAAATGCACGCAGCAGGTGTTGATGAGCCAGTCGCTGATTTAGAAGTCGTTAAGGCACTAATTGAAGCTGGAGCAGATGTTATTCTTGCACCATCAATCGGAAGTGTACCAGGCTTCCAAGCTGCTGAACTAACTGAAATGGTGAAAGTGGCTCATCGCCACGGTGCATTGGTGATGACAGCTATTGGTACAAGCCAAGAAAGTGCAGAGCCTGAAACTATTCGTTATATGGCTATCCAAAATAAAATGTGTGGTGTTGATATTCAACATATTGGTGATGCAGGTTATGGCGGTTTAGCTCCTGTTGAAAATATTTTTACAATGAGTAAAGCCATTCGTGGTCAGCGTCATACATTGGCTATGATTGGTCGTTCAATCAATCGTTAAGGAGAACATTATGAAAACTATTCTACTTGCTTGTGCTGCGGGTATGTCCACAAGTTTGCTTGTTACAAAAATGAAAGAAGCTGCAGAAAAACAAGGGCTTGAAGCCAAAATCTATGCCGTTTCTGTTTCTGAAGTGGATAAAGAGCTGGAAGAAAACCGCATTGATGTAGTGTTACTTGGACCACAAGTTCGCTATGAAGAAGCTGCAATGCGTGAAAAACTGGCTCCACATTCTATTCCTGTTGCGGTAATCAATATGCAAGATTATGGAATGATGAACGGAGCGAAAGTTTTAGAATCAGCTCTAAGTTTACTCAACTAAATCAATTAGGAGAAAACAATGGAAGAAGAAAATCTTGAATCCACGATTATGGGCTTAATTTTAAGTAGCGGTGAAGCAAAGTCTTTAGCTGTTGAAGCTATTCGTGCAGCAAAAAGCGGTCAGTTTGACGAAGCAGAAAGCAAATTAAAACTTGCTCAGGAGTCATTGCTTACTGCTCATAAATCTCAAACTGCATTATTGAGACAAGAAGCTCAGGGTGAAGGTTTTGCGGTTTCTTTATTGATTGTTCATAGTCAAGATCATTTAATGACATCGATCACATTTGTTGATTTAGCGAAAGAAATCGTAGAGCTACATCGTAAATTTTAAACTATAATAAAACCTTGCGAGCTTTCGCTAGGTACATCAGAAATATGGGATCTGGCAAAAGCCAGATCCTTTTTCATTTACTATTTTTAGTAAATATGCAGGTGAATAAATATGACGAGTTTATCTAAAAAGCAACACGAACAACGCAATGAAATTGTTGAACAACTTTATTTAAAAGGGCCACTTTCTCGGGCAGACTTAGCCAAAATTTTACAAATAACACCTGCAACAATGACCGAATTAACAGGCTATTTAATTAAAGATGGGATATTGCTTGAAATTGGGGAAGAGTTGGATTCTCAGAAAGCAGGTCGCCGTAAGATTTTATTAGATGTTGTCGCTAATTATTGTCATTATATCGGTGTTGAGCTGACGGAAGACCGCCTAATACTATGTTTAACAGATAATCGTGGAAACTGTTTAGAAACTCAAAAAATAGGGGCCGATAAACCTTTAAACGAACAACAATTAGTAGCCTTTATTCAGCAATTTATCCAACAATGTTCCATTTATCGTATTGAAGCAATTGGTATTGCCGTTCCAGGACATTACTCTAAGGATAGTAATACTATTCTAACCAATAATATTCTATGGTCCAATTTTGATCTTACCAAAGTAATTTCCGCCTTTAACATTCCTGTTTATGTAAAAAATAATGTGAAATGTATGGCTCTAAGGGAATTATATAGCCGAGAGAGTGATAAACTCGAAAATTTTCTATTTCTAAATTTAAGAAGGGGAATTTTCGGTGCTTATGTTTATCACTCGAAAATTTATGGTGATACTAATTTATTTGTTGGTGAAATTGGGCACGTTGTTGTCAATCATAGTGGCTCAACTTGTGAATGCGGTAAAGATGGCTGTCTGCAAACTTACGCAGGGGCTGAATGGTTACTTAGAAAGGCTCGTTATGCTTACACTTACAGTAAAGACACTCGTTTAAAAGATTTGGTTAATAATGCCGAAGAAATTGAAATCTCGCATTTAATTACTGCTTATCATATGGGCGATGATTTTGTTCGCCATCTACTCGATCAAGCCATTGAATATTTAGCATTACAACTTAACAACTGCTTAATGTTATTAGATGTTGATGCAATTTACTTACACGGGAAATTATTTGCAGATAGTAGTTTGGCAGAAAAATTAACTGCTAAAATCGATCAATATCCATCATTGCTAAAATTAAAACGTAATATAAAAATGACAGTAAAAGCTTATAAATCGGAGCGAGGAGCATTAGGTGGAGCGATGTTAGCGGTTTATAAGCACTTTATTCATCAGAAAATTGAAGACTAATTTCATAGAAATAGCAAATAAACTCCAAATGAAATCCCATTTTGTGATAAAGATCACAAAATGGGATTTTTTATTTGATTTTTATTTTTGGCTAGATCGATTTAGCAAAAAATAGGTTACAATCAGAGCAATTATTTTATTATCTAAATTAAATCTTAAGGAGTTTAAATGCTAAATTTGTCAGCACAAAATATCCGTTTAAATAATGCAGTGAGCAATAAAGAAGAAGCTATTCGGCTGGTTGCTCAAGGCTTAGTGAATAATGGTAATGTCGCCGAAGGCTATGAAACGGGAATGTTAGCGAGAGAAACGCAAACCTCAACGTTCTTAGGCAATGGTATTGCTATTCCACACGGTACACTTGATACTCGCCATCTGGTACAACAAACTGGTGTACAAGTATTACAATTCCCAAATGGTGTAGAATGGGGTGAAGGTAATACTGCTTATGTTGTCATTGGTATTGCTGCTAAATCAGACGAGCATTTATCTCTTTTACGCCAACTTACAACAGTACTAGGTGATGAAGAAACGGCTGAAAAACTGGCAAAAACAGAAGATTTAGCTGAGTTTATTGCCTTATTAAGTGGTAAACGTAATGAGCCAATCCTTTCTACTGAACTTATCTCATTAAATATTGACACTCACAGCCTTATTACTTTATCCGCTATCAATGCCGCCAAACTTCAAGAAAAAGGTTATGTTAATCAATCTTTTATTAGCGATGTGTTGGCTACAACACCACTTAATTTAGGTAATAACGTTTTCTTGGCAGATAGTGCAAAAGGAAATCAACTCAATGGGATTGCAGTAGCTCGCAATCAAGCGGGTAAAACTTTAATTACTGTTTCCGCTATTGATGAAAGTCTAAATCCGCAACTTGCTAAATTGACGCAAATTGCTGTTCGTCAAAAATTAACCATTGCACCCGTTGAACAAATTCTCAATCTATTCGGCATTGAAAGCCAAGCTAACTCAGCTAATGAATATGCGACTGCTGCAAATTCCAGCCAAGATCAAACCGCTTGTGCAGGGCAAGTTGTAGCAACGTTTACCGTACGCAATGAACACGGCTTACACGCTCGTCCTTGTGCTGTGTTAGTCCAAACATTAAAGCCATTTGAAGCAAAAGTAACGGTTGAAAACCTTGACCGTCCAGCAACCCCAGTGAATGCAAAAAGTACAATGCGTGTTGTTGCATTAGGTGCAACCAAAACCCATCGCTTACGCTTTGTCGCAGAAGGTGTCGATGCTCAACAAGCATTAGAAGCCTTAGGTAAAGCATTTGCAGAAGGGTTAGGCGAAAATGTGAGTTTTGAACCAGCTATTGCGGATGTGATTGAAAGTGGTAATGCACAAGCGGTAAGTTTAGTAAAAAATTCTGCAAATCCTACTGTTGAAAGCACACCAGTAAATACAGGTGAATTAGAAGCGACCTTTACGATTAAAAATGAACACGGTTTACACGCTCGCCCAAGTGCAACATTAGTGAATGAAGTGAAAAAATATAATGCGACCATTCAAGTACAAAACCTAGATCGTGATACTCAACTGGTTAGTGCGAAAAGTTTAATGAAGATCGTGGCATTAGGTGTGCAAAAAGGACATCGCTTACGTTTTGTCGCAACAGGTGAAGAAGCACAAAAAGCCTTAGATGGTATTGGTGCAGCTATCGAAGCTGGCTTAGGCGAATAGGAGCAAATAATGAGCCAACAATTACGCATTGCTACTGTTACGCTTAATCCTGCTTTTGACCTTGTTGGTCGCCTTGCTCGTATTGAGATTGGTGAAGTGAATACGGTTGAAACACTAGGGCTATACCCAGCAGGTAAAGGGATCAATGTTGCGAAAGTATTAGCCGATTTAGGCACAGCTTTAACCGTAACGGGCTTTCTTGGCGAAGAAAATCAAGGGGATTTTGTTCACGCATTTCAGCAAAATGGAATGAATGATGAGTTCTACCGTATTCAAGGTAAAACCCGTATCAATGTCAAAATCACCGAAACGGAAGCGGACGTTACCGATTTAAACTTTCTCGGTTTTGAGATTTGTACAAATGATTGGCGTAAATTCACCGCTTTATCACAACGTTGGAATGAACAATTTGATTTAGTGGCGGTATGTGGATCTCTACCTCGTGGCGTTAGCCCTGAACAATTTGCCGAGTGGTTACAATCACTACACGATCAAGGTTTAAAAGTGGTGCTAGACAGCAGTAATGCTGCCCTGACTTATGGTTTAAAAGCACAGCCTTGGTTAGTTAAACCTAACCGTAGAGAGCTTGAAGTGTGGGCTGGTCGTCCATTGAATAACTTAGATGAGATTATTACCGCTGCCCAACAACTTCGTGGCGAAGGCATTGAAAATGTAATCATCTCAATGGGGGAAAAAGGCTCAATTTGGATCAACCAAGAAGGTGTACTACAAGCTCAGCCACCACGTTGTGAAAATGTTGTGAGTACCGTTGGTGCTGGCGACTCAATGGTGGCAGGCTTAATTTACGGCTTCGCACAAGGTTGGGACAAAGCTCAGACCTTACGCTTTGCTAGTGCAACTTCTGCCCTTGCCGTTTCACAAAGCAATGTTGGCATTAGTGATAAAACCGCATTAGAACAGATTTTGAATAATGTGGTATTAACCGAATTATCCTAAATCACTTATTTAACTATCTTAAGATTAACTATAAGGAACTAAATAATGAATATTTCATTTGTATTCCCGACACAACTAGGGAAGGCTCGTACATTCCTTGTGAATGAAGTGCTAACTGTTGCAGCGAAACAGCAAGGACATAATGTTGTTACAGTAGATCAAGCTGAATTTGTGGTGTTATTTGATGAACGAATTCCTGCTAATGTTGTAGGTAAACAAGGCGCTATCGTCAGCTTAGAACAAGCCTTTACCCAACCTGAAAATGTGCTAACACAAGCGGTAAGTTCTGCTCAAACTTTTGCAAATGCAACTCAAGCAGTCGTTTCAACATCAGCGGTCAAAAATATTGTGGCAGTTACCGCTTGCCCAACAGGTGTTGCTCACACCTTTATGTCAGCTGAAGCGGTTGAAAATTATGCAAAAGCTCAAGGTTGGAATGTAAAAGTTGAAACGCGTGGACAAGTTGGTGCAGGTAACCCTATTTCAGCGGAAGAAGTGGCTGCGGCTGATTTAGTCTTCGTTGCTGCGGATATTGATGTTGATCTCAGCAAATTTGAAGGGAAACCGATGTATCGTACATCAACAGGTCTAGCCTTAAAGAAAACCGCTCAAGAGTTTGATAAAGCCTTTAAAGAAGCGAAAGTTTATACAGGTGGCAATAGCTCAACCCAAGCAAGTAATGAAAGTGCAAGTAACGAGAAAAAAGGCGTATATAAACATCTAATGACAGGTGTATCGCATATGTTACCGCTTGTGGTTGCTGGTGGTTTATTGATTGCAATCTCATTTATGTTCGGGATTGAAGCTTTCAAAGATGGCAATATCGCAGGTGGCTTACCAAAAGCCTTAATGGATATTGGTGGCGGTGCAGCATTCCACTTGATGATTGCAGTATTTGCAGGTTATGTTGCCTACTCCATTGCAGACCGCCCGGGCTTAGCCGCTGGTTTAATTGGTGGTATGTTGGCGACTAACGCAGGAGCAGGAATTTTGGGCGGTATTATCGCAGGTTTCCTAGCAGGTTATGTAGTGAAATTCTTAAACGATAATATCAAATTACCTGCAAGCCTTGCCTCGCTAAAACCTATCCTAATCCTACCGCTATTAGGTTCTGCAATTGTTGGTTTAGCAATGGTGTATGTTATCAACCCACCTGTTGCAAGTATTATGGAAGCACTTTCTAACTGGTTAAATTCAATCGGTCAGACTAATGCGATCATCTTAGGGGCAATTTTAGGGGCAATGATGTGTGTGGATATGGGCGGCCCAGTAAATAAAGCGGCTTATACCTTTGGCGTTGGTTTAATTGCTTCTCAACAATATACACCAATGGCAGCAGTAATGGCGGCAGGTATGGTACCACCAATTGGAATGGCTATTGCAACGTGGATTGCTCGCAATAAATTTACCACCAATCAGCGTGATGCTGGTAAGGCCTCATTCGTATTAGGTTTATGTTTCATCTCGGAAGGTGCGTTACCATTCGTAGCGGCTGATCCAATGCGTGTTATTGCAACCTCTATTCTAGGTGGTGCAACCGCGGGTGCAATTTCATTAGGTTTAGGCATTACCTTACAAGCTCCACACGGAGGCTTATTTGTCATCCCATTTGTATCTCAACCACTAATGTATTTAGCGGCTATTGCAATCGGTTCAGTAGTAACAGGTGTAACTTACGCCATTATTAAACCGAAAGCGGAATAATCATTCTAAATAACAAAGTAAAAAATACTGGTGTAATGGACAAAATACCATATAGAATAAAATGGTTGATCTTTTACCACTTTATACATCTATAGGACTAAACAGTTGGTAATGAATATTTTTAATTATTCTTACCAACTTTTTTATCGTATAAACAATATGTTATGCTTTACTATTATTTCAAAATAAACATCGGAGTTTTACTGACAGGATCAGGGTGGATTTCTACATCAAGATCAAAAACTTGTTTCAGTAGTTCAGCATTCATTATTTCATCAGGAGAGCCCTGTGCAATCAATTTTCCCTGTTTTAAAACAATTAAATGATCGCAATAACGGCACGCCTGATTCAGATCGTGTAATACCGTAATTACCGTTTTTCCTTGTTGTTGTAAATGACGCATCATCGCCATTAGCTCAGCTTGGTGATTAAGATCTAAATAAGTTGTCGGCTCGTCTAATAAAATAATATCGGCATTTTGAGCTAATGTCATTGCTAGAAAGGCTCTCTGTTGCTGCCCTCCAGATAAGTCGCTTACTAACTTATCTGCTAACTCAACCACTTGAGTTTGTTGTATTGCTTGTTCTACTAATTGCTCATCTTTTTCACTTAATTTCCCCCATAAATTTAAGTAAGGAGATCGTCCATAAGCAACCAATTCTCTTACACTAATACCTTCGGGAACAAGGTGCTGTTGTGGCAAAAATGCTAGAACTTTGGCATATTCTTTGGCAGATATTTGCCAAATATCTTTAGCTTGATAACTTACATTACCAACTTTAGGTTTTAGTAAACGTGCCAATGATTTTAGTACCGTTGATTTACCGCAGCCATTTGGACCGATAAGACCGATGATCTTTTGGTTGGGTAGGGTTAAATTGAGATCTTGCACAATTACTTTATCGTGGTAGGCAAGCTGAAGATGTTCTACAACTAAACTCATTATTTGGTTCTCATCAATAAATAGAAGAAATAAGGTGCACCAAGAATAGCGGTGAGAATCCCTGCTGGGATTTCAACAGGTGGAGCAATGATACGGGCTAGAATATCGGACAACAGTAGTAAGATAGCACCAAGTAATAAGGCTGCGGGTAATAATCGTCGATGACGACCACCAACCAAGTGTCTTGCTAAGTGTGGTGCAACTAATCCTAGAAAAGCAATTGGTCCGCAAATAGCAACGGCTGTTGTGGCAAGAGCAACGGCTAACAGTAAAATTAAAATTTGAGTTTTACTGATATGCACACCTAATGTCGCTGCTTTTTGTTCTCCGAGAGCTAAAGTATCTAAATCTCGACAAAAGATAAAAGGTAATGGTAGCAAAATAAGTATCCAAGGTAATACAACAGTAAGATAAGACCAACTTCTTCCCCATAAACTTCCTGTAAGCCAAAGCATTGCTGAATTGATGTCAAGCGGATTAGATAACATCAAATAATGGCTGATTGCTGCCCATAATGCAGACAGTGCCACACCAATAATAGCCATTTTGATCGGGCGGAAATGAAAACCACAAATAATCCATAAAATCACAAAAGAGAGAATACCGCCAATAAAAGCAAAAATAGGTAGCCAGTAGAATGCAATTCCAGGAAAGAAAACTAAACAGAGAACTGCAATAAGTCCTGCTGCATTATTGATACCTAAAATATCAGGTGATGCAAGGGGATTTCTGACAACACTTTGAATAAGTACCCCAGAAACTGCTAATGCTCCGCCTAGTAATATCGCAAGGATAGCCCTAGGTAAACGATATTCGAAGAGTGTGAAATAATGTGGATTATTCGGATCTTGTAAAATTTGCCATATTTCCTGTAACGATAGGCTATATGTGCCAAGTTGCAAGCTCAATATAAAAAGTACGAGCGTGATAAGGAGCGTTATAGGATAAAATCCAATTTGCAAAAAATAGTGTAAAACAGACCGCTTAAAGATATTCATTAACGCTTTCCTCTCGCAAAGAGTACAAAAATAGGTGCTCCAATGAGTGCAAGAATTGCTCCTGCAGGGATTTCACTAGGGAAAGCGACAGCACGAGCAGTAATATCTGCTAATAGCATTAAACAGCCCCCAAAAATCATCGATATCGGTAAGGTTTTACGCAAATCATAACCGATATAGTAGCGAGCAAGATGTGGGATAAGTAACCCAATAAATGCCACAGGACCAGCAATACTCACGCTTGAGCCAATGATTAGCAGTGCTACAATGTTAGCTAGCCAACGTAAACGAAATAAATCGACACCTAAAGATTGAGCGGATTCATCACTTAAATTCAATAGATTAAGTTGGCGAGCAAAAAAGGTACAAAATATAATGCTAAGCAAGAAAAAGGGAAGAATAATCCACCATTCTACCCAACGAGTATGAGCAATTCCACCAGCTAACCAGTTTATAATGTTAGCTGCGTGATCTTCTGCAATAATAATGACTAATTTGGTCAATGCCGCACAAAATAGTGAAACAGCAATCCCAGCTAAAATAACACGATGGCGATCGGAGTTTGAACGCCAACCTCCACTAATTAGCATTACTAATAACCAGCTTAAGCCACCACCAACACTGGCGATAAACGCAATACTATATCCTGAAAAGAAAGCTGGCATTACGGCAGTTGCCGTAACCATTGCTAAACTTGCACCCGCATTGACACTTAATAAAGAAGGTGAAGCTAAAGGATTACGTGTGATAGTTTGAAGTAACGCACCAGCAACTGCAAGATTTGCCCCCATTACTATCGCAACTAAAGAACGTGGTAAACGCAGATCCAAAATCGTAATTTGGATCAGCTCATCATCACTGCCATAAAAGGCTTGAAGAGTTTCAAACCCTGATATGGCGGTTGGGTAGTACAAAAAAAGGCTTCCCCATAAAAGCATAATTAATACAAAAATGGGGAAGCTCCAACAAGCAAATCTTCTCATTATTTCGCAGATTTATTTACGAAATCTTGTACTTCTTTAGCAATAATTTCAGCAGCATCAATACCACGAGCTCGAGACCAAAGATTGCCATCTACCGTCATAATTTGGTTATTTTTTACCGCAGGGATAACTTTCCATAACGCTTCGTTTTCCCATTTTTTAGCAATACTTTCATCACGATAGTGAGTTAAAATCATTAATTCTGGCTTCTCTGCAACGACTTGCTCCAAGCCAACAGCACTATTTGGTTTATTGTCAGAAGCTGCTTTTGGCATTTCAAAGCCCAGTTTTTCAACTAAGCCACCAGCGTAAGATTCATTATTGAATAAATGGAATTGAGTTTCACGAGAAACACCAATGATCGCTTTTTTTCCTTTCGGTAAACTTTTAGCAATATCGTTAATATATTGTTCGTGTTTAGCGATACGTTCTTTCATTTCATTTGATTTACCTAATAAATCACCGATTTTCTGTGCAGTTTCCAAATTTTCCGTATAGTTCTCGTTACGAGAGTTAAATACAACCGTTGGAGCGATTTTCTTTAATTCTTCATATACGGCAGAATGGCGATTATCATCAGCAATGATTAAATCAGGTTTTAATGCAGCAATGGCTTCTAAACTTGGTTGGGAACGAGTACCAACAGATTCCCAAGTCTGAACTTTATCACGTACTTGCTGAAGAATACGAGTTTTATCATTATCATCAGCGACACCAACAGGGCTTACGCCAATTTGTGCCAATGCATCGACATAAGAGTATTCCAATGCAACTACACGTTGTGGCACAGTATCTAACGTAAAGTCACCTTTACGATCTTTAACTGTAACTGCATTCGCTAGCTGCGTTGTCGCAAAAAGAGAAAACACGAGAGCTGTGTTCAATAATTTTTTCATAATTTACTTTCCTGTGATGTTGTGAATAAAACTTTTTGTGTTAATTATATATTAAAATGCAAATAAGAATAATTCTTTTTGTTGGTTTTGTCATTTTAATGATTAGGTACTTACAAATTTTTTACCAAATCTCACCGCTTATCACGCTATTCCGCTATAATTAGCTCAATTTTATTGATAGAAAAACTCACAATGACAACAAAAAACACTTATTTTGCCACTACTGCTCGTGGTTTTGAAGAAATGCTAAAAAGCGAATTAGAGCAAATTACTGACGCACAATGTAAAATTGCTCAAGGTGGAGTACATTTCACCACAGATCAAACTGGGGTATATAAAGCTCTATTACATAGCCGTTTGGCATCTCGTATTTTGTTACCCTTACTTCAAACCAAAATTTTTAGCGATAGCGATTTATATGCCTCTATCGTTAGTTACCAATGGGCTGAATTGTTTGACCCACGAGATACTTTTTTTGTTGATTTTAATGGCACTAACCAAGAAATCCGCCATACTCAATTTGGGGCAATGCGAGTAAAAGACGGGATCGTTGATTATTTTGAACGTAAAGGTTTTGCTCGCCCAACAGTAGATAAAATTAACCCTGATGTGCGTATTCACATTTATCTAGATCGTGAAAACCTTGTGGTATCTTTAGATTTAAGCGGTGATGCGTTACATATGCGTGGCTATCGTGAAGATACAGGGAAAGCTCCGCTACGAGAAACGCTTGCGGCTGCAATTATTCTCCGTTCAGGTTGGAAAAGAGGAACGCCATTAGTTGATCCAATGTGTGGTTCTGGAACGTTGTTAATTGAAGCTGCTCAAATGCAAGCAAATATTGCCCCACAAATCAACCGTCAAAAATGGGGATTTTATGCTTGGAAAGGGCATAGCCAAGCCTTGTGGAAACAAGTATTCGATCAGGCTGTGGAATTACAAAAAAATAGTGAAATCTCTCCGCTTGCAAACTTTTATGGTTTCGATCTTGATCACCGCGTATTAGCCAAAGCCAAGCAAAATGCCGAAAATGCGGGGGTCGCTCATTTAATTCAGTGGCAACAAGGTGATGTTGCAGCACTTAAAAATCCATTCCCAGAGCAAATAGGTACAGTCGTTTGTAACCCGCCTTATGGTGAGCGTTTAGGAACAACACCTGCACTGATTGCTCTCTATTCAGTATTTGGACAACGTCTTAAACAACAATTTGCAGGCTGGAATGCATCTATTTTTAGTGGTGAGCCTGAATTATTAAATTGCTTACGTTTACGTTCTTCTCGCCAATTTAAAGCCAAAAATGGACCATTAGATTGTGTGCAAAAAAATTATCTCATTAGTGAGCGAGTGGTTGAACAAACCCCCGATCTTGTTTTTGAACAAACGGCTCACGCAGGGAAAGAGGTTGCACAGGATTTTGCTAACCGCTTAGCCAAAAATATTAAAAAAATAGAGAAATGGGCAAAACAGCAAGGTATTGATGCCTATCGCCTGTATGATGCGGATTTACCCGAGTATAATTTAGCTGTCGATCGCTATGCGGATCATATCGTGGTGCAAGAATATGCCGCTCCAAAAAATATTGATGAAAATAAAGCTCGTCAAAGACTATTAGATGCAGTATCTGCTACGCTTTATGTTACTGGCGTAGAAACAAATAAATTGGTGCTTAAAGTACGTCAGAAGCAAAAAGGTACTAATCAGTATGAAAAACTAGCAAATAAAGGCGACTACTTCTATGTCAATGAATATGGGGCAAAATTGTGGGTTAATCTTACCGATTACCTTGATACTGGCTTATTCCTTGACCATCGTTTAACTCGCAAAATGGTGGGGGCAATGGCAAAAGGTAAAACCTTTTTAAATTTATTTGCTTACACAGGGTCTGCAACTATTCACGCTGCCTTAAATGGAGCAAAATCTACCACTACCGTAGATATGTCAAATACTTATCTTAACTGGGCTGAGCAAAACTTAGAGTTAAATAATTTATCACTTCGCCATAACCGCCTATTCCAAGCAGACTGTTTACAATGGCTGGCAGAATGTCGAGAACGTTTTGAGTTAATTTTTGTTGATCCGCCTACGTTCTCAAATTCCAAGCGAATGGAAAATAGCTGGGACGTACAACGGGATCATATTGATCTACTCAAACAGCTCAAACGTATTTTAACCAATGATGGCACTATCGTGTTTTCAAATAATAAACGTGGATTTAAAATGGATTTTGAAGGGTTAGCACAACTAGGGTTAAATGCAGAAAATATTTCGCATAAGACTTTACCCCTTGATTTTGAACGTAATCCGCATATTCACAACTGTTGGATCATCACTCATCAAAAAGAGCAGTTATAAGAGAGCAGAATGTTAGATATAGTTTTATACGAACCTGAAATCCCACAAAATAGTGGTAATATTATCCGCTTATGTGCAAATTGTGGCTTTCGCTTACATATGATTGAGCCACTTGGTTTTGCTTGGGACGATAAGAAATTACGCCGTTCAGGGCTTGATTATCACGAATTTGTCGATATTCAGAAATATAAAGATTTTAATGATTTTCTCGCCAAAGCTAAACCAAAACGTTTATTTGCATTAACGACAAAAGGTGAGCCTAACCACAGTGATGTCCAGTATGAGTTGGGGGATTTTCTGATGTTTGGACCAGAAAGTCGTGGTATTCCTAAGGTTATTTTAGATAGCTTACCAATGTCTCAAAAAATTCGTATTCCAATGTGTAAAGATAGCCGTAGTATGAATTTATCCAATTCCGTTGCTGTTGTCGTATATGAGGCGTGGCGACAGTTTGGCTACCAAAATGCGGTGGCAAGGCAGAATATTTAGTACTTATGAAGTAGGGCATTTATATAATCTATTTTTGTAAAAGTTTTCTACAACTTGACTACTTTCCGCTATAATGCAATTCAGAGTTATCCTTATGGGATAACTCAGATTATTGACAAAGTCTTTTTTCATTCAGACGCACTGAGTGTATCCATTTATTGAATACAACAAATTAGGGTTTGTCATCAGTCTGGGGCTAATGTAATTAGCCCCTACATTTCGGGCATTTGGTTCATATGTAGGGGCAAATTACATTTGCCCCAGATTATTGACAAAACCTTTTTTCATTCGGACGCACTGAGTGTATCCATTTATTGAATACAACAAATTAGGGTTTGTCATCAGTCTGAGTTATCCTTATGGGATAACTCTTTTTATGTTAATTTACCACTTTAAATAAAAGTTAATTCAAACTGAGAGTTGAAACTAAAATGACAACAGAAAATATCAGTACGCCTAAACAGGCGTTTGTTGGCTTACAAATGCTATTTGTCGCATTTGGGGCTTTAGTCCTTGTTCCGTTAATTACGGGTCTTGATCCTAATACTGCACTTTTAACCGCAGGTGTCGGCACACTACTTTTCCAACTTTGTACTAAAGGACAAGTGCCAATTTTCCTTGCTTCTTCCTTTGCTTTTATTGCCCCTATTCAATACGGCGTACAACAATGGGGTATTTCAGTCACAATGGGTGGCTTGATTTTTACAGGCTTAATCTATTTTGCACTGTCTGCTTTAGTTAAGTTAAAAGGGGTTGCTATTTTAGATAGAATTTTCCCACCTGTTGTTGTTGGGCCAGTTATCATTATCATCGGTTTAGGTTTAGCACCTGTTGCCGTAGATATGGCACTAGGTAAAACAAGCAATGTACCTTATGAACAAGCTCTTATTGTTTCAATGGTTACCTTAATCACTACATTGATCGTGGCAGTATTTGCTAAAGGTTTAATGAAACTTGTACCGATTATGTTTGCTATTGCTGTTGGTTATATTCTATCTATTTTTATGGGATTAGTGAATTTCCAGCCAGTGCTTGATGCGGCGTGGTTTAGCTTACCAAACCTAACCACACCTGAATTCAAACTTGAGGCAATCTTATATTTACTGCCTATTGCACTTGCCCCAGCTGTTGAACACGTTGGTGGTATTATGGCAATTAGTTCTGTAACAGGTAAAAATTTCTTACATAAACCAGGTTTACACCGTACGTTATTAGGCGATGGGGTTGCTACATCAGCGGCTGCAGTATTAGGTGGCCCACCAAATACAACCTATGCGGAAGTAACAGGGGCAGTAATGCTAACGAAAAACTTCAACCCACGAGTAATGACGTGGGCGGCTTGTTGGGCTATCGGTATCTCTTTCTGCGGAAAAGTGGGGGCATTCCTACAAACTATCCCAGGCGTTGTAATGGGTGGCATTATGATGTTAGTGTTTGGCTCAATCGCTGCAGTGGGTATGAGTACCTTAATTCGTGCCAAAGTAGATATGGGCGAACCACGCAATTTATGTATTGTTTCAGTTGTAATGACATTTGGTATCGGTGGAATGTTAGTCAATGTAGGCGAATTTTCACTTAAAGGCATTAGCCTTTGTGCAATTGTGGCTATTCTTTTAAATCTGGTTCTACCAAAAGCACCAGAGCCAAAAGATGACTAATCCATAGTCTAACTATATTACCAGTTCAAGTAAGCGGTCGCATTTACAGGATTTTTTGCAAAAATCTGTTAAAATCAGACCGCTTATTTATTTAACTCATTGAGAGGATACAATGTTTGTAGAAATTTACGGTCGTTTGACTTGCCCATATTGCACTCGTGCAAAAGCCTTAGCAGAAAAAATGAAAGCGGAATTAACCGATTTTGATTTTGAATTTATTGATATGATTGCACAAAATATTTCAAAGGAAGATTTAGAGCCGCGTGTTGGCAAACCTGTTGCCACCGTTCCACAAATTTTCTTAGATAATCAACACGTTGGTGGTTGTACAGATTTCCAAGCACTTGTAAAAGAAAAGTTTGGTGTTGAGGTTTAATCTCTCTTTATTATGTGGATTTGATATCATAAAGGGAAAATGAAATATTTATTTACAGATGTAAAAAAGAGTTTGCAATTTCATTTTTGCTAGTATATATTCCAAGTCAATTCAAATTAGGAGTCGTTATGAACATCACATTCAAAAAACATCATCATCGCCATTTACCTGAATAATCTTTCGGGCATTTAGCGTGTTCGGAAGAATCTTCCGAGCGAGAAATGTGATTACGATACCTTAAAACCATTTTAAACCCCTCGGAAGGCAGCTTTCGAGGGGTTTTTTGTTAGTCAATTTTTTAACTTAATTTTCAAATTTTAACTTTAACTTAGAGGACAAAACTATGTTGTTATCAAACGAAGTGGTCATCTCAATTGTTGTATTGCTCGCATTAAGTTTAATGCGAATCAATGTGGTAATTGCGTTGATTATTGCAGCCTTAACTTGCGGTATTTTAGGAAATAGTACTGATGGTATGGCATTTGGTGAGGCTTTAAATACGACTGTCAAAACATTTACTGGTGGTTTAGGCGGTGGGGCTGAAACGGCTATGAACTATGCAGTATTAGGGGCATTTGCTGTCGCATTATCTAAATCAGGTGTAACCGATTTATTAGCTTATAAAGTGATTCAATCTTTTGGAAAACGTCCATCAGGTCGCTCCGTATTTTGGTTTAAATATATGGTGCTGTTTACTTTAGTCGCTTTCTCAATGTCATCACAAAACTTAATCCCTGTACACATTGCCTTTATCCCGATTGTTGTTCCACCACTATTAAGCGTAATGAATCAATTAAAAATTGACCGCCGTGCCGTTGCTTGTGCTTTAACTTTTGGTTTAACTGCAACATATATGTTAATTCCTGCTGGTTTTGGTCAAATTTTTATTGAAAATATTTTAGTGAAAAATATCAATCAAGCTGGTGAGGCTTTTGGAATAGTGGCGTCTGTTGCGAGTGTTACTAAAGCAATGGCAATTCCTGTGGCTGGTATGATCTTCGGGTTATTACTCGCAATCTTTGTTACTTACCGTAAACCACGCACTTATGTTGAAACTGCCAAAGCAAAATTAGACGATATTGAAACTCGTGTAGCACAAGTCAAATCTTTCCACATTTGGATCAGTTTAATTGCGATTATTACAACCTGTGTGGTGCAACTTTCAACAAATTCAACGGTATTAGGAGGCTTAATTGGTTTGGTTATCTTCGCATTGGGTGGGGTGTTTAAACTCAAACAGAGTAATGATATTTTCCAAGATGGTTTACGTTTAATGGCAATGATCGGCTTTGTAATGATTGCAGCTTCAGGTTATGCCAATGTTGTTAATTCAACAGGCGGTGTATCAGAATTAGTACAAAGTTTGAAAGGAACTATTGAAACCAAAGAAATGGCGGCATTTTTAATGTTGTTAGTTGGTTTACTGATCACAATGGGAATTGGTTCATCTTTCTCAACTGTGCCAATTATTGCTTCGATCTATGTGCCACTTTGTATCTCTTTTGGTTTCTCACCATTAGCGACTATCTCTATTGTTGGGGTTGCAGCGGCACTTGGCGATGCAGGTTCACCAGCTTCAGATTCAACACTAGGGCCAACATCTGGTTTAAATGCTGATGGTAAACACGATCACATCTGGGATTCTGTTGTTCCAACCTTTATTCACTATAACATTCCGTTATTAGTTTTCGGTTGGATTGCAGCAATGGTGCTGTAATATCAAATATTATTTCAAGCGGTGAGATTAAGAGCAAAATTTGTAAAAAATGAGTGTTATCTCACCGCTTATTTATAAAATGGATAAAAAAAACTATTGCTTTTAATAAAAAAAATTGTATATTCCATTTTGATATAACTTATTTAACATTTTTATAACAACAACCACAATCGGGGTGAAACAATGAAAAAATTAACACAACTCTCACTTATTGCCTTAGCGGTGGCTTCTGGCTCAGCTATGGCAGCTCCTAAAACATTTGTTTATTGTAGTGAGGCATCGCCTTCATACTTAAGCCCAGTGTTAGGTACAGATGGGGCAACACTAGATGCATCTGGTCAGCCAATATTCGATCGCCTAACAGCATTTGAAAATGGTACAACTAATGTAATTCCATCATTAGCAGAAAAATGGGAAATCTCTGAAGATGGTAAAAGTTATGTTTTCTACTTACGTAAAGGGGTTAAATTCCAAAGCAATAAAGAATTTACGCCAAGTCGTGATTTTAATGCTGATGATGTTGTTTTCTCTTTCAATCGTCAGCTTGATCCAACAAATACATACCACAAAGTATCAGGTGGTAACTACGAATACTTCATTGGAATGGATATGCAAAATATTATTTCTAAAGTAGAAAAAGTAGATGACTACACCGTTAAAATTAGCCTAAATGTGCCAAACTCACCATTTTTAGCAAATTTAGCAATGGATTTTGCATCGATCTATTCAGCAGAATATGCGGATAAATTACTTAAAGCAGGCACGCCAGAGAAAATTGATAGCAACCCAATTGGAACAGGGCCTTTTGAATTTGTTTCTTACCAAAAAGATTCTACTGTACGTTATAAAGCCTTTGAAAACTACTGGGGTGGTAAAGCTAAGATTGATCGTTTAGTTTTCTCTATTACGCCTGATGCTTCAGTACGTTATGCTAAGTTGGCGAAAGGTGAGTGCCACGCAATGCCATATCCAAATCCTGCGGATATTGAAAAATTAAAATCTGATTCTGCAATTACATTATTAACTAAACCAGGATTAAACATTGGTTATCTGAATTTCAACGTACAAAAAGCACCTTTTGATAATGTGAAAGTTCGTCAAGCATTGAATTATGCAGTAAATAAAAAAGCGATTGTAGAAGCGGTATATCAAAACGCAGGTCAGGTTGCGAAAAACCCAATTCCACCGACAATGTGGTCTTACAATGAAGATGTTAAAGATTACGAGTATGATCCAGAAAAAGCGAAAGCGTTATTAAAAGAAGCTGGTTTTGAAAAGGGTTTTGAAACAGATCTTTGGGCAATGCCAGTTTCTCGCCCATATAACCCAAATGCTCGCCGTATGGCAGAGCTTGTTCAAGCAGACTGGGAAAAAGTAGGGGTGAAAACAAACATTGTAAGCTACGAATGGGGGGAATATCTTAAACGCCTGCGTGCAGGCGATCACCAAACAGGTATGATGGGCTGGACGGGTGATAATGGTGACCCTGATAACTTCTTAAATACCTTATTAAGCTGTGCGGCAGTAGAATCGGGTTCTAACTATGCAAACTTCTGTTATAAACCATTTAATGATTTAGTGACGCAAGCAGCTCAAGAAACCGATCTAGCGAAACGTACTGAACTGTATAAACAAGCTCAAGTTATTTTTAAAGAGCAAGCACCTTGGATTACTGTTGCACACTCAACAACCTATTTCCCAGTGCGTAAAGATGTGAAAGGCTATGTGGTTAGTCCATTTGGTTTACACAACTTTTATTCTGTGGATTTAGAAAAATAATCAAATAAGCGGTCAGATTTTTCGTTAATTTTGAAAATTAAGGTAGAATGAGACCGCTTGATTTCTTTTGCTATCACAAGATAGCAAAAGAACATTTTTATTTTTTCAAATGAAGAGATGTTGAATGATTCAATTTATTCTTAAACGTATATTGATGGTTATCCCAACTTTTTTGGCGATAACGTTAATTACTTTTGCTTTAGTGCATTTAATTCCGGGGGATCCGATTGAAATTCGGATGGGCGAGCGTGGGTTATCGCCAGAAGTTCATCTACAAATGATGAAACAGCTTGGTTTAGATCTACCGCTATATGAACAGTATTTTAATTATATTAAGGGTGTTTTTCAGGGGGATTTAGGCAACTCTTTCCGCAATAATGAACCTGTATTGAAAGAATTCTTCACTCTTTTTCCTGCCACTGTCGAACTGGCTTTTTTTGCATTACTTTGGTCTTTAGTTTTAGGCATTATATTGGGCGTGATTGCCGCAGTAAAAAAAGAGTCTTGGATTTCTCATACTGTAACATCAATGTCATTAACAGGTTATTCAATGCCTATTTTCTGGTGGGGACTTATTTTAATTCTCTATGTTTCAACCCCACTAGGGTTGCCAGCATCAGGGCGTTTACCCGCAGAGTTTTGGATTGAAGCTGACACTGGTTTTATGTTGATTGATACGTGGAACTCAGACGAACCAGGGGCATTTATAGCCGCCTTAAAATCCCTTGTTCTGCCTGCAATTGTGCTTGGGACAATCCCACTTGCGATCATCACTCGAATGACACGTTCATCAATGTTAGAAGTGTTGGGTGAAGATTATATCCGAACCGCAAAAGCCAAAGGATTAAATACAACTCGTATTGTGATTGTTCACGCTTTGCGTAATGCGTTAATTCCTGTGGTAACAGTGGTAGGGCTAATCGTGGGGCAATTATTATCGGGTGCGGTATTAACTGAAAATATTTTCTCGTGGCCGGGTATCGGTAAATGGATTATTGATGCGATTAACTCACGAGATTACCCTGTATTACAAGGTTCAGTGCTGATTATTGCGACTATTATTATTTTAGTGAATCTAACCGTAGATTTACTTTATGGCGTGGTAAATCCACGAATTCGCCATACTTAATTGATTTTGGAGTAATTGATGTCTAGTGTTGAAGTAACTTCACCTGCTCCCTTAACGCCTTTTCAAGAATTTTGGTACTATTTTCGCCAAAATAAAGGGGCGGTTATCGGGCTGACTTTTATCGCAATCGTATCGTTTGCGTGTATCTTTGCTAATTTTGTTGCTCCGTTTGACCCTATTGAGCAAAACCGTAATGCTTTGCTACTTCCACCAGCGTGGTTTGATGGTGGTAACAGCCAATATTTACTCGGAACAGACGATATCGGGCGTGATATTCTTTCCCGTATTATTTATGGTGCGAGATTATCTATTTTTATCGGCTTATTGATTGTGTTAATGTCTTGCGTGCTTGGCGTCATTCTCGGTCTATTAGCTGGCTACTATGGCGGCACTATTGATATTGTGATTATGCGTTTTGTCGATATTATGTTGGCAATTCCAAGCCTACTATTAACTATCGGAGTTGTCACTATTCTCGGACCTTCGCTTATCAATGCGGCAATTGCGATAGCGGTGGTTTCTATACCAAGCTATGTTCGTTTAACACGAGCTTCTGTGCTAAGTGAAAAAAATCGAGATTATGTTACCGCTTCTCGAGTTGCTGGTGCAGGCGTATGGCGTTTAATGTTCATCGTTATTTTACCTAACTGTTTAGCTCCTTTAATCGTACAAATGACAATGGGGATCTCTAATGCAATCTTAGAGCTTGCAGCACTGGGTTTCTTAGGAATCGGTGCTCAACCACCAACACCAGAACTTGGCACAATGCTGGCGGAATCTCGTGGTTTTATGCAATCGGCAAACTGGTTAGTTACCATTCCAGGATTAGCTATTTTATTGCTTGTGCTTGCTTTCAACCTAATGGGAGATGGCTTGCGTGATGCACTTGATCCAAAATTAAAACAGTAAGGGCAGAAAATGGCATTATTAGAAGTAAAAGAGCTTTCCGTCCACTTCGGTGATCAAAAAACACCATTCAAAGCTGTGGATCGTGTGAGTTATACCATCAATGAAGGCGAAGTATTAGGTATTGTGGGAGAATCAGGATCGGGAAAATCGGTCAGTTCATTAGCTATTATGGGATTGATTGACTACCCTGGACGTGTAATGGCAAATGCTTTACATTTTGATGGCAATGATCTTCTTGCATTAAAACCGAAAGAGAAACAGAAAATCGTAGGTGCAGATGTATCAATGATTTTCCAAGATGCAATGACAAGCCTTAACCCAAGTTATACCGTTGGCTATCAAATTATGGAAGCCTTAAAGGTTCACCAAGGTGGTTCAAAAGCAAGCCGTAGAGCAAGAGCCGTTGAGTTGCTTACAATGGTTGGTATTCCTGATCCTGTTTCTCGTTTAGATGTTTACCCACATCAATTATCAGGGGGAATGAGCCAACGTGTAATGATCGCAATGGCGATTGCCTGCAACCCTAAATTACTGATTGCTGACGAACCAACTACCGCATTAGACGTAACCATTCAAGCACAAATTATTGACTTACTGCTTGAATTACAACGCAAAGAAAATATGGCGTTGATCTTAATTACTCACGATTTGGCACTGGTTGCGGAATCAGCAAATCGCATTATCGTAATGTATGCAGGGCAAGTGGTTGAAGAAGGAAAAGCAGAGCAAATTTTCAAATCGCCGTTGCACCCTTATACACAAGCATTATTAAAAGCCTTACCTGAATTTGCGGAAGGTAAATCACGCTTACAATCACTCCCAGGGGTTGTACCGGGTAAATATGACCGACCACAAGGCTGTTTATTAAACCCACGTTGCCCTTATGCAACGGAGCGTTGTCGCCAAGAAGAACCAGCATTAAGAACACTAAATGGACGACAAGTAAAATGTCATACGCCATTAGGTCTTGACGGCTTACCAAATAAAAACGCTTTCTTATAAGCAGTGAAGAAATTGAGTTGGAATAATAAGTATGCAAAATCTCAATCAAAACGCACCGCTATTAGATGCGGTGGACTTAAAAAAATATTACCCCGTCAAAAAAGGAATGTTTGCCAAACCGAAAATGGTAAAAGCCGTTGATGGTGTATCTTTTACCTTAGAACGTGGGAAAACCTTAGCGATTGTTGGTGAGTCTGGTTGTGGAAAATCAACCTTAGGGCGAATGCTCACAATGATTGAACGCCCAACAGAAGGCGAGCTATTTTATAAAGGGCAGAATTTTCTAGTTAGCGATAGCGAAACAGAAAAATTACGCCGTAAAAAAATTCAGATTGTATTTCAAAACCCTTATGCGTCACTTAATCCGCGTAAGAAAGTCGGAGCAATTTTAGAAGAGCCGTTATTGATCAACACCGACCTTTCAGCACAACAACGCAAAGAGCAAGTGCTAGAAATGATGGCAAAAGTAGGATTAAAACCTGAATTTTACGACCGTTACCCACATATGTTCTCAGGCGGACAACGCCAACGTATCGCCATTGCTCGTGGGCTAATGCTTCGCCCTGATATTGTTGTTGCAGATGAACCTGTTTCAGCACTTGATGTTTCAGTGCGTGCTCAGGTGCTTAACTTGATGATGGATCTCCAAGAGGAAATGGGCTTATCTTATGTGTTCATCTCTCACGATCTGTCTGTGGTAGAACATATTGCCGATGAAGTAATGGTAATGTACCTAGGACGAGTTGTTGAGCAAGGCGAAACCAAGGCGATTTTCAGTAACCCACGTCACCCTTATACTCAAGCACTTCTTTCGGCAACACCACGTTTAGAGCCAGAACACAGGCGTGAACGTATTAAGCTCACAGGTGAACTACCTAGCCCACTCAACCCGCCGAAAGGCTGTGCCTTTCACGCACGTTGTCGCCTTGCAACCGAACGTTGTAAACAAGAACGACCAGAGCTAAAAACCTATCCTGATGGCACAAAAATTGCTTGTTTTATGGTGGAGTAGATACATTTATATAGCCAGTTTTATTATAGAACAATACAAAGAAGTTTATATATTTTTATAAATGTAAGGTTGTGATTGACATCAGTATATTTAAAGTAGAAAATTCGCAACAATTTTTAATCTTCAGGGCAGGGTGAAACTCCCGATCGGCGGTAAAGTCCGCGAGCAGAGGCGAAAGCCAAAGCAGGATTTGGTGAAATTCCAAAACCGACAGTATAGTCTGGATGGAAGAAGAGCAATTTAGATTTAAACACTCGATATTTGTCGAGTGTTTTTGTTGTGCTTGAAAACGCCTTGAGATCTGATGATTTCAAGGCGTTTTCTTTTTATAACACTAAAGCTAACTTAGGTGAGATCACCACTCGTATTGAATAAGCGGGTAGATTTTACCTAAAGTTTGCAACGCTGATCATCTATTCCAAATACCCGCCCTATACACACAATTTACCGAATGAGTCATACAGAATTTATGCAAAAAGCCATTGATTTGGCAAAACAAGGAGTTGGCTGGACAAACCCTAATCCTTTAGTTGGGTGTGTAATTGTCAAGAATGGTGAAGTCATTGCAGAAGGTTATCATACACGTTATGGCGAATGGCACGCAGAGCGTCAAGCTATCTTAAATTGTCAGCAGAACTTAACGGGAGCGACAGCCTACGTTACTTTAGAACCTTGTTGCCATTACGGACGAACGCCACCTTGTTCTGATTTATTAATTGAAAAAGGAATTAAAACGATTGTAATTGGTTCTGCTGATCCAAATCCATTAGTGGCAGGCAAAGGTGTTACTCAATTACGCAACGCAGGTATTGAAGTGATTGAAAACATATTGAGAGAAGAATGTGATGCGTTAAATCCGATTTTCTTTCACTACATTCGCACCCAACGTCCTTATGTTTTGATGAAATATGCAATGACGGCAGATGGGAAAATTGCCACTAGCACTGGAGAATCTAAATGGATCACTAGTGAAACAGCTCGCCAAAGCGTTCAACAAACCCGTCATCAATACAGTGCCATTATGGTGGGGGTAGAAACGGTATTAGCAGACGATCCATTATTAAATTGTCGTATTGAGAATGCCAAACAACCTATTCGAATTATTTGTGATAGCCGGCTCCGTACACCTGTTCAGAGTAAATTAGTTCAAACTGCTAAACAATATCGAACCATCATTGCTACGCTAAATGACAACGAAGATCAACACCTAGCTTACCAAACCTTTGGTGTAGAGATTTTAGTAACCAAATCAGATAACAAGCGGGTTGATTTAAACGATCTTTTGCAAAAATTAGGCAAGCAAGGGATTGATAGTTTATTACTTGAAGGCGGCTCACAACTTAATTTTAGCTTTGTAGAAAAAGGCTTAATTAACCGAGTGCATTGCTATATTGCACCTAAACTACTGGGTGGTATCACAGCTAAAACACCTGTTGGTGGAACAGGCATTCCGCAATTAGCCCAAGCACTTAAATTGAAAACGCCCCAAATTGAAATCGTAGGGCAAGATATTTTATTAGATTTTGAGATAGAAAACTAATGTTTACAGGAATTATTGAAGAAATTGGCGAGATTATCTCAATACGCAAGCAAGGTGATTTTGCACAACTTGCTATTCGTGCCAACCATATTTTACAAGATGTCAAACTCGGCGATAGTATTGCTGTAAATGGAGTTTGCTTAACCGTAACCCAATTTAGCCCAAGCCATTTTTGTGCTGATGTGATGTCTGAAACCCTAGCTCGAACCACTCTAGGCGAATTACAAGCGAATAGTGCAGTAAATTTAGAGCGAGCAATGTCAGCAAATGGACGTTTTGGCGGGCATATTGTTTCTGGTCATATTGATGGTATTGGAAAAATCATTGCCATTACCCCAGCCAATAACTCGGTTTGGTTTAAAATTCAGACCACGCCCGCTATTATGCGTTACATCATTCAAAAAGGCTCAATTACTATTGATGGTATTAGTTTAACTGTCGTGGATTGTGAGCAAGATTATTTTAGTGTATCCATTATTCCTCACACGCTTTCAGAAACGATCTTAGGAATAAAAAAAGTCGGGCAAAAAGTGAATTTAGAGAATGATGTGATCGGCAAATATGTAGAAAAACTTTTGCAGCCTGCATCAAGCTCACCAAGTAGCACAATTACAGAAGAATTTTTAAGGAAAGTAGGATTTTAACAATGTTTCAGTTTTCAACTGTCGAACAAGCCCTTGAAGCATTACGCCAAGGCAAAATTATTTTGGTCTCTGACGATGAAGATCGTGAGAATGAAGGGGATTTTATCTGTGCAGCGGAATTTGCTACACCAGAAAATATCAACTTTATGGCAACTTATGGGAAAGGCTTAATCTGTATGCCGATTTCCCCTGATTTAGCCGATAAACTCTTATTATCACCAATGGTGGTAGAAAATAGTGATAACCATCAGACCGCTTTTACCGTTTCTATCGATCATATTGAAACTACGACGGGTATTTCTGCCGTAGAACGTTCACTCACAGCATTAAAAGTGATTGATGAAAATGCCAAAGCCAGTGATTTCCGCCGCCCTGGACATATGTTCCCACTTGTTGCTAAACAAGGTGGCGTATTAGTTCGTAATGGACACACAGAAGCAACGGTCGATCTCGCACGTCTTGCAGGGTTAAAACCTGCGGGATTATGTTGTGAGATTATGGCAGAAGATGGCACTATGATGCAGATGCCAGAATTACAAGCCTTTGCAACAAAACATCAAATGCCATTTATCACTATTGCACAATTACAGGCTTATCGTAGAGAGAAAGATCGTCTTGTTGAAGCGGTTTCTATCGTTAAAATGCCAACAAAATATGGTGAATTTACTGCACATAGTTTTGTTGAAACTTTAACGGGTAAAGAACACGTTGCCTTAGTTAAAGGCGATATTGGTAACGGTGAAGATGTATTGTGTCGTATTCATTCCGAATGTTTAACAGGCGATGCTTTTGGCTCTCAACGTTGCGATTGTGGACAACAATTTGCTGCCGCAATGACACAAATTGAGAAAGAAGGGCGTGGTGTATTACTTTACTTACGCCAAGAAGGGCGTGGTATTGGTTTAATCAATAAACTTCGAGCCTATGAATTACAAGATAAAGGAATGGATACCGTAGAAGCGAACTTAGCGTTAGGCTTTGGCGATGATGAACGTGAATATGATATTGGTGCACAAATGTTTCGTCATTTAGGTGTGAAAACCATCCGCTTGCTTACGAATAATCCAGCTAAAATTGAAGGTTTGCAACAACTTGGCTTAACGATTACGGCAAGAGAGCCGATACAAGTTGAGCCAAATCAGCACGACTTAGACTATCTCAAAGTAAAGCAACAAAAAATGCGTCACTTATTTAATTTCAACTAATTTAACCAACATAGAGGATATAAAAATGGCAAAAATTGAAGGAAACTTGGTTGCCACAGGTTTAAAATTCGGCATCGTATGCGGTCGTTTCAATGATTTTATCAATGATAAGTTACTCAGTGGTGCAACAGATACATTGCTACGTCACGGTGCATTAGCAGAAGATATTGACACTGCTTGGGTTCCTGGTGCATTTGAAATTCCCCTTGTCGCAAAGAAAATGGCGGAAAGTGGACGCTATGATGCGATCATTTGTATCGGCACAGTGATTCGTGGTTCAACGACTCATTATGATTATGTGTGTAATGAAGCAGCTAAAGGGATTGGTGCTATTACATTACAAACAGGTATCCCAGTAATGTTTGGTGTATTAACTACCGAAAATATTGAACAAGCTATTGAGCGAGCAGGCACAAAAGCGGGCAATAAAGGTGCGGAATGTGCTTTAGGTGCAATCGAAATGGCGAATTTATTAAAGCAGATTTAATAAGATTAGGTTCTTTATATAGCCATCAAATTTTAGAATTATGTATGAATGCTAGGATGTTTGTTCTAGCATTTTTATTTGGTGTAGGCAGATTGATCTTGATCTAATTTTAGAGCCTGAGAAAAACTCTGTAAGGCTTTCGCATTACCATTTTTTGCCATTGATTGTAATGCTTGAGTTGGAACGTGTAACAGCTGATTTGTTAATTTATAACTTAATTCATTTAAGACTTTCTCACTCTCTTGCCCTTGTTGTAGAGCATTAAGGGCTTTTTCCAACAGTTCCAAACGGATACTTTCGGCACTCTGGCGGTAATGTTTAATTAAATTACTTGATTGTTGCTGTTTTAACCACGCAAAGAAATCTTTCGCTTCTTCACGAACGATCTCTCTAGCTTGTTCTGCGGCTTGCTGGCGTTGAGCAAGGTTTTGCTGAATAATATTTTGCAGATCATCGACACTATAAGCATAAACGCCATCAAGCTCCCCTGCTGTTTCGTCAATATCACGCGGTACAGCAATATCAATCAACAACATTGGGTCAAAATGACGGGCTTTTTGGGCTTTTTCTACCATTGCTTGTGTAATGAGTACATCAGGACTACCCGTTGAACTAATTACCACATCTGCTTGGTTCAAACCGAGTTGTAATGCACTAAGCGAAAGAATTTGCATCGGTGTATTCAGTTTCTCTGCCAACATTTCAGCTCGAATATGGGTTCGATTTGCCACCATAATATTTTTCGCCCCGTGCTGAACTAAATAACGTGCAACAAGCTCAATCGTTTCGCCTGCACCGACTAATAAAAAGCGTAGCTGACTAAAACTATCAAAAATTTGACGAGCTAACCCACAAGCCGCATAAGCCACCGATACGGCACTTGCACCAATTTCCGTTTCAGAACGAACACGTTTAGCCGTTGCAAAGGTTTTTTGGAATAGGCGAGAGAGATTTGTTGAAACCGTTTTACCTTGCTTTTGGTAGAAAATTTCACTCTCTTGAAATGCTTGTTTCACTTGCCCGAGAATTTGTGGCTCGCCCAAAATCAATGAATCTAATCCACAAGCCACACTCATCAAATGACAAGCTGCATCCATATTTTGTTTAAAATAAATACATTGCTGCAATTCCGAATGTTCTAATTGATGAATATCAGCAAACCATTCAAAACATTGCTCTCGCCACGCTAAATTTTCAGGATGATCTTCTTGTGGTGGAACGTCAGGTTGATGAAAATAAAGCTCTGTACGGTTACAAGTAGAAAGAATAACAACACTTTCAGCAAGATTTCGAGCTTGAATTTGTTCAAAAGCAAGCTGGCGTTTAGGCTCGACAAATGCCACTTTTTCACGCAAGCCGACAGATGCCGTTTTATGATTGATGCCTAGTGCTAAAATTGTCATTGCTACCCACAGGAAAATAAAAAGTAAAAGCGTTGTTGCTTAAATGTAAAGGTGGCTATTCTAATCAATCGGCTATATTGGTGCAAATAATTGTCTTGATAGGTTTGATTTATAACAAATGTTACCAACCCAAATGGTTAAACAAGCGGTCCGATCAGCTGAAAATTTTACAAAAAGCGAAAATAAGCAAAACTTTGGAGCGAATTAGGGCTATAATACTCCGTAATTTCTATTCGGGGTTTTCAGGAGCGTTTCTATGGTTGCGATTCGTCATTCTCATCTACTTGATCCAAATAATTTTGAGTTGGCTAGCTGGAGTGCTGGGTTGCAAATGTCGCTGATCACCTTTGAAGAATTGCTGATTGCGTGGCGATATGCTCAAGAAAAATTAGATACCGAACAATTCCATTTGATGTGGTATGGAATTGAGATGGTAGAAATTTTACATAGCTTAAATATGGACGATGATAGCTTAGTCGCTGCCTTACTTTTCCCTCTTGTTAAACACAATATTGTCGATCTTGCTCAAGTAAAAGAAGATTTCAGCAATGCAGTCAAAAATCTAGTTAAAGGCGTATTGGAAATGGATAACATTCGCCAACTCAATGCAAGCCACGCCTCTGACGTTCAAATTGATAACATTCGCCGAATGTTACTTGCAATGGTAGATGATTTCCGCTGTGTTGTTATTAAACTTGCCGAACGTATTGTATTTTTGCGTGATGTTGATCGCCGTAGCGAAGAAGATTTAGTTTTAGCCGCAAAAGAGTGCTCGCACATTTATGCCCCTCTTGCTAATCGTTTAGGGATTGGACAGTTAAAATGGGAGCTAGAAGATTATTGTTTCCGAGCCTTACACCCACAAACTTATCGCCAAATTGCCAAGTATGATCTCGCTGAACGCCGTTTAGATCGAGAACAGTATATTGCAAAATTTGTCGCCGATCTCACCGCTTCACTACACGAAGAATTAACGGAAGTTCAGGTTTATGGGCGTCCTAAACATATTTATAGCATCTGGAAGAAGATGCAGAAAAAGAATTTAAAATTCAATCAGTTATTTGATATTCGAGCAGTGCGGATTATTGTTCCAACCCTTGAGGATTGCTACACCGCCTTAGGTATTGTTCATACACAGTACAAACACTTACCTGAGCATTTTGATGATTATATTTCAAACCCTAAACCTAATGGCTACCAATCGTTACATACTGTGGTGCTAGGTGATGGCGATAAAGCGATTGAAGTCCAAATTCGTACACAAAAAATGCACGATGATGCAGAGCTAGGCGTTGCTGCTCACTGGAAATATAAAGAAGGAGCTAGTGCAGGTCGAGCAGGTTATGAAGAGAAAATTGTCTGGTTGCGTAAACTATTAGATTGGCAGAAAGATATTGCCGATGCAGGTGATGTAGTTGATGAAATGCGTTCTCAAGTCTTTGATGATCGTGTGTATGTCTTTACGCCAAAAGGGGAAGTCGTTGATTTACCGAAAGGGGCAACGCCTCTTGATTTTGCCTACTCAATCCATAGCGAAATCGGTCATCGTTGTATTGGGGCGAAAGTTGCAGGGCGGATTGTGCCATTTACTTACTTATTACAAATGGGCGATCAAGTTGAGATCATCACACAGAAAAATCCAAACCCAAGCCGAGATTGGCTAAATCCAAACCAAGGCTTTGTGAACACGCCACGAGCAAGATCCAAAATTATTGCTTGGTTTAAAAAACTGGATAGAGAAAAAAATATACCGCTAGGCAAAGATGCTTTAGAAGCAGAAATGGCAAAATTCGGTTTTACCCAAAAACAGATCGAAGAATATGCTCTACCACGCTATAACTTAAAGCAGGTTGATGATCTCTATGCGGGTATTGGTGGCGGAGATATTCGCTTAAATACGCTAATGCACTATTTGCAGAGTAAGTTGATAAAAACCACGGCGGAACAAGCTGATGAAGCGATCTTAAAACAAGTAGCTCACAAAGCCCAAAATAGCCAACCAAAACAAAGTAAGAATGGATTTGTTGTGGTGGAAGGTGTCGGTAACCTAATGCACCATATCGCACGTTGCTGCCAGCCTATTCCTGGCGATGAAATTGTTGGCTACATTACGCAAGGACGGGGAATTTCTATTCACCGCATTGATTGTGAGCAACTGTATGAATTACAAAGTAGTAATCCAGAGCGTGTAGTCGATGCTGAATGGGGCGAAACCTACTCATCTGGTTTTAGCTTAATTATTCGAGTAATTGCGAATGATCGAAACGGTTTACTGCGAGATGTTAGCGGTATTATGGCAAACGAAAAAGTGAATGTATTAGGCGTTTCAAGCCGTACAGATACCAAACGTAGTATTGCGACTATTGATATCGAAGTAGAGCTAAACAACATTCAAATGTTAAGTAAACTGTTAGCTCGAATTGTACAACTCGATGATGTACTTGAAGCGAAAAGGTTATCAAACTAGCTTTTTAGTTTTGCACCAGCATTCACACTGGTGCTTTATTTTCCTGTAAGCAGTGAGTGATACCACACTTTTTCTATTATACCTGTTCCTTATACAAGGGGCATATTGCGTGTATCTGTTTAGTAAATACAACAAATTAGGGACTACTATTGTCTGGTTAGTGTATTAAAACAGCACCAATTCTCTTACTTTAAAACCAACTGAAACAGTTGAGTTGAGAGCAAGATCAGCCGTTTGGTAAGCGGTGAGTTCAACATTATTGATTGCAATTTGATAACGGTAAAATTGCCCCAAGAACAGCTTATCAACGACAATTCCTTTCCCGTCTGACTCTGGTTTAATCACCAATTGTTCAGGGCGTAGTAGCCACTGATACTCCCCGCTAGTATATTCACTATCGGGGAATAAGTTATAGTCACCAATTGGGCTACTTAATATATTTTCCGTCGAAACCTGACAGCTTAAATAATTCGTTCCCCCTAAGAAATCGGCTACAAATTTATTCACTGGCGAATGATAAAGTGCCATTGGTGTACCGAATTGAACAATCTTACCTTGATCCATTACCGCAATTTTATCCGCAAACGCAAAGGCCTCTTCTTTGCTGTGGGTAACAAAAATCGCAGGTACTTTTTGGCTTTTTAAAATCTGTTTGATTTCTTGGATCATCTCATAACGAGTTTGGCTATCTATATTTGAAAAAGGCTCATCAAGTAATAATAGCTGAGGCTTACAAGCTAACGCACGAGCAATGGCAATACGTTGTTGCTGACCGCCCGATAATTCGTGAGGAAAACGATGTTCAAAACCTTGTAGTTTCACCACCGCTAACATCTGCTGGGTAATCGCTTGCTGTTCCGCTTTAGGTAATTTGCTTAAACCAAATTGAATGTTATCTTCCACATTCAAATGGGGAAAAAGGGCATAATCTTGGAAAATTAAACCAATTTTACGTTCTTCAACTGCTTTATGTTGCAAATCTTCCCCAGCCAAAAAAACCGATCCTTGATGAATAGGCAATAAACCTGCAATGGCTTTGAGTAGTGTTGTTTTGCCACAACCACTTGCCCCTAATAAACAGACAATTTCATTCTCTTGTAGCTCTAAGTTCAGTGATTTTAACACTGATGTCTGCTCAAATTGACAGCTAAGTTGTTGAATATCGAGTAGTTTCATTATGAATTATCGCTCTTTTTGAGATTGTGAAATTAACGAACGGGTTAGCCAAATAACAGGAATTAACCCAACAAGCACTAATACAATTGCTGGCAATGCCGCTCGTTCAAGTTGCTCGTCCGATGTAAAAGTAAAAACGTGGGTGGCAAGCGTATCAAAATTAAAAGGACGAAGTAACAATGACGCATTTAACTCTTTCATACTTTCAATAAACACCATCAATGCCGCTGTAATAATCCCTTTTGAAATCAATGGAATATGAATTTTCTTAAACATTACTACACCATTTTTACCCATTGTTTGGCTTGCCATATCCAAAGACGGTGAAATTCGCCCAAGAGATGTTTCAAGACTACCAATCGCCATTGCTAAAAAGCGGATTGTATAAGCCAATACCAAAGCAAAAAGTGAACCAGAGAAAATTAACCCCACAGGCGATAATTCCAATGATTTTAATAATGCGTGTAATTGATGATCGGCAAATGTTAAAGGTGAAAGTAAACCGATTGCCAGTACTGTACCAGGGATTGCATAGCCTAATGAAGAAACCTGCAAAGATAAGCGGGTTGTTTTTAACCAAAATTTGCTATTGAGCGAGAGGCGATGAGCAAAATGCAACAATAAGGCAATCGCTACGGTAACCGCAGAGGCAATCAACGATACTTTCAAGCTATTTAAAGCAAATTGCACAAAATCTAAATTCCAAGATTGTTCAAAATAATCGTAAGCCCAGTAAAGTAGCCGCCCTAATGGAATAAAAAATGCCATAGCAAGCAATCCCCAGCACCAACAGTATGCTAGGTATAATTTCCAGCCTGTTAATCGTTTAAAAGCACTTTTCTTCTCATAACCACGTTGATAACTCTTCTGTTTACGGCGGCTGTATTGTTCTAAAGTGATAAACAAGAAGATCATCAATAACATAAAAATCGAAATTCGGCTTGCTGTGCCTAAGTCGTGAAAACCTAGCCAAGAATCATAAATAGCAGTAGTTAAAGTTGGAACAGCAAAATAAGAGACTGTTCCAAAATCACCTAATGTTTCCATTGCGACTAATGCCATTCCGACCGCAATAGCAGGACGAATGAGAGGAAAGGTAATTCGGCGGAAAATTTGGCTTGGAGTAGCACCTAGCATTTTAGCACTATGAGTTAAATTTTCTGATTGCTCGAGTAACGCAACACGAGCTAATAGAAAAATATAAGGATAAAGCACTAAAGCGAGTACGAAACAAGCACCGTAAAGGGTGCGGATTTTAGGAAACCAATAATCTTGCGGTGTACTCCAGCCAAATAAGTTTCGTAACATTTCTTGGAATGCACCTGAGTAATCAAGTAAATCCGTATAAAGAAAAGCAATTAAATAGGCTGGCATTGCTAAAGGTAAACACAATAACCACTGTAATGTTTTCTGTCCGAAAAATTGGTAATTTGCCACAATCCACGCTGATGGTAAGGCAAATAGGAGAGAAAGTAAGACTGTACCTATCACTAACAAACTGGAGTTAGTAACATAGCTCCCAAGCATTGTATTCCATAAATGCGTGAGATTTTCCATTTCACCGTCAAATGCGTGATAAGCAATAGCTAGCAACGGGAGTAATACAATCAAAGTGGCAAATACAGCGGTATTTTGCCACGCTAAAAAACGATTTTTCATTCCGAAAAAGGCTCTTTTTAAAATGTAATTGGACGCCCGAGAGCGTCCAGATTATTCACTAGCGGTAAGATTTATCTCATTTTTTGCAAAAAATCATTCCATTCTGACCGCTATCATACTTGGTTAAATGAATTATTTAACGTCGTCAAATTTCACTTCATCAACTAATTTTAAAGCTTTTTCGTAGTTTTTCGCAATATCTTCAAGTTTGATTGCGTCTGCTGAATATTCGCCCCAGCCTTTAACTAATTTAGACGGTGAAACACCTTCTTTTACTGGATATTCGTGGTTTAATTCTGCATAAAGTTGTTGAGCTTTATCACCACTTAAATATTCAACTAATTTCACTGCATTTGCTTTGTTCGGAGAATGTTTTGCCACAGCCACAGCACTGATGTTGAAGTGAGTACCGTATTGACCTTGTGGGAAGTTGATAATAGCTGATTCAGCCCACGATTTTTGTTTATCATCTTCTAACATTTTACCGTAGTAGTAGCTGTTACCTAATGCATAATCACAGATACCTTCTTTGATGGCTTTAACTTGATCACGGTCGCCACCTTGTGGTTTTTGTGCAAGATTTGCTTTTAAACCTTCTAAGAATTTTTTGGTTCTTTCTTCACCGTAATGTTCGATCATTGAAGCAAAGAGAGAAACGTTGTAAGAGTTTTTACCAGAACGAACACAAACTTTACCTTTGTATTCTGGTTTTGCTAAATCCAAATAATCGAAACCTGCTGGTAATTTACCTACACGATCTTTTGATGTGTAGATGACACGAGCACGTTTTGTTAAACCAAACCATTCATCGTTAGAATCGCGGAATTGTGCAGGAATATTTTTCTCTAATACTTTAGAATCCACTTTTTGTGCTAAGCCTGCGTTTACAATTTCCATCACACGACTAATATCAACAGTTAAAAGTACATCTGCAGGGCTTAATTCACCTTCTTGTTTTACACGATCCACTAACCCTTTATCTGCAAAGATCACATTTACTTTAATGCCTGTATTTTTTTCAAAATCCTTCAGCATCGGCTCAATTAAGTATGGCTGACGATAAGAGTAAACATTGACTTCATTGGCTGCAACAGCTGAAGTTGAAACAAATGCAGAAACGGCTAATGCCACAGTAGAAAGTACTTTTTTCATAAAAAATCCTCTTTTGTGAGATAAATGCCCCAAAAACTTCAGGGGGTGAACGTAAAGTAGTCTAAATTTATCTAAGATCAAAGTCAATGATAACTGTTTTTATTTACAAATTTAAAAAATTCTCAAAATCCACTTCATTCAATCGTATTTTTTGCAAAATTTACTGAGTAACTCTCCGCTTATTGATAATTTTGTTGTTCATTTGACAGAAAAAACGGATAATACGCCCCATTTTTGCGATAAATGTGTGGGATATGGTTGAATATATTTTATTGATAATTAGTACCGCCTTAATTAACAACTTCGTGTTAGTTAAATTTCTTGGGCTTTGCCCATTTATGGGGGTATCCAAAAAAGTTGAAACAGCAATAGGTATGGGAATGGCAACAACCTTTGTCTTAACCGTAGCCTCTTTAGCGGCATACTTAGTTGAAACCTTTATTCTGACACCATTAGATGCTCATTTTCTGCGTACTTTAGTCTTTATTTTACTGATAGCAGTGATCGTGCAGCTCACAGAAATGATTATTCATAAAACAAGTCCGACACTCTACCGCTTATTAGGTATTTATTTACCGCTTATTACTACAAATTGTGCAGTGCTTGGTGTTGCTTTACTCAATGTGAATTTAGCTAATAATTTAGTGGAATCTGTATTATATGGATTCGGTGCTGCAGCTGGTTTTTCACTTGTTCTCGTATTATTTTCAGCCCTGCGTGAGCGTTTAGCTGCCGCTGATGTACCCGCTTCATTTCAAGGGGCATCAATAGCGTTAATTACCGCAGGCTTAATGTCATTAGCCTTTATGGGCTTTACTGGTTTAGTCAAAATCTGATGATTGATTCTCAAATTATTTATTACATCATTGGTATTATTGCCCTTATCGCCCTTATTTTTGGAGCGGTACTAGGATACTCGTCCATAAAATTAAAAGTGGAAACCGATCCTATTGTTGAGCAAATTGATGCCCTATTACCGCAAAGCCAATGTGGGCAATGTGGCTATCCTGGTTGTAAGCCTTATGCGGAAGCTATTGCAAACGGCGATATTATCACCAAATGCGTGCCAGGTGGTCCACCATTAGTAGTTAAAATTGCCGATTTAATGGGGGTTGATGTACCTGAAATGGAAGGTGAAACCCCAGAAACAAAAGTTGCACTTATCCACGAAGATATGTGTATTGGTTGCACCAAATGTATTCAGGCTTGCCCTGTTGATGCGATTATCGGGACAAATAAAGCAATGCACACTGTGATTGCCGATCTCTGTACAGGGTGTGAGTTATGCGTTGCCCCTTGCCCGACCGATTGTATTGAAATGATTTCAGAGAAGAAAACCATAAAAAATTGGAATTGGAAATTTGATGCGGATTTAGTAATCCCAATTCTAAATACTACGGATATTGAAAAAAGAATGGTTGTAGGTAATAAACCGATTGAAATAGAACAAACTGGGGGAGCTGATGTTAATGCAAAATGATGTATTAGATCGTATCCGCCAGCATAAACTATGGGATTTTCCTGGTGGAATTCACCCAGCAGAAATGAAACAGCAATCGAACCAAAAACCTATTCGTACGCTTCATTTACCTAAATATTTTTATGTTCCAGTGGTGCAACACGCTGGTAGTGCGGGTGATCTTATTGTGAATGTCGGGGATAACGTCCTAAAAGGGCAAGCCTTGACTCGTGGTGAACATTACCGACAATTACCTGTACACAGCCCAACATCAGGTAAAATTATCGCTATTCAGCCTTATGTTTCTTGCCACCCATCAGGAATTGCCGAACTGACAGTTGTCATCGAAACAGACGGCAAAGACCAATGGATTGAACGCCAACCTATTGATGATTTCTTAAGTTTAACTGGTGAACAAATTATCGAGAAAGTCTATCAAGCTGGAATTGCCGGCTTGGGCGGAGCGGTGTTCCCGACATCAAGCAAATTACAATATGCTGATAAACGTTGCAAAGTGTTAATTATCAACGGTGCAGAGTGTGAACCTTATATCACTTGCGATGATAGATTGATGCAAGATTATACAGCAGAGATGATAGAAGGTATTCGTATCTTACGTTATGTTCTTCGTCCTGAAGAAGTGGTGCTTGCAATTGAAGATAATAAACCGAAAGCAATACAAGCGGTTGAAAAAGCACTAAAAGGTGCAAATGACATTAGCGTAAGAGTTATCCCAACCAAATATCCGTCTGGTGCAAGCGATCAACTTGTGCAAGTTCTGACAGGATTAGAAATCCCACAAGGTAAACGTACCATCGAAATGGGCATTGTAATGCACAACGTGGGAACAGCTTTTGCCATTAAACGAGCGGTTATTGATGATGAACCTTTAATTGAACGTGTAGTAACATTAACAGGCGATAAAATTCGCAATAAAGGTAATGTGTGGGCAAGACTGGGAACACCTGTTATCCATTTATTAGAACAAGTAGATTACCAAGCTGATGAACGTTTCCCTGTCTTTTTAGGTGGGCCAATGATGGGCTTTATCCTACCATCTTTACAAGCCCCAATTACCAAAACAGCAAACTGTTTAATTGCACCTGATCATTTTGAATATGCCCCACCACAAGCAGAACGAAGCTGTATTCGTTGCTCAAGCTGTTCTGATGCTTGTCCTGTTGGGTTATTGCCACAACAGCTTTACTGGTTTGCTCGTGCTGAAGATCACGATAAATCAAAAGAATATCATCTTGATGCTTGTATTGAATGTGGTGTGTGTGCTTACGTTTGCCCAAGTTATATTCCACTTATCCAATACTTCCGCCAAGAAAAAACCAAAATTCACGAAATTGAAGAAAAAGCACGCAAAGCGGAAGAAGCCAAACAACGATTTGAAGCGAGAGAAGCTCGCTTAAATAAAGAAAAAGAAGCAAGAACTGCCCGTATTCAACAGGCAGCAGAAAAACGCCGAGAAGAAGTTGCCAACAGTGTTGGGGAAGACCCAGTTAAAGCTGCACTTGAGCGTCTTAAGGCGAAAAAAGCGGAAAATACCGAAAATAGCAATGAGCAATCAACTCCGACTATTCAAGCCAAAGCCAATGGGGAGCCTGATAATAGTGAGTTGATGGCACAACGTAGGGCAAGACGTTTAGCAAAACAAGCTCAACAAACAGAAAGTGCCGATCCACAAACCAATGTGGAAACATCTGCAACGGTTGCAACCGAAACGCCAGCGGAAACCGATCCACGCAAAGCGGCTGTGGCGGCTGCTCTTGCAAGAGCCAAAGCAAGAAAAGAAGCACAACAAGCGCTCGATTCCGAACCACAAAATGCAAATATGGAAACTGTCGCAACAGTTGCAACCGAAATGCCAGCGGAAACCGATCCACGCAAAGTGGCTGTGGCAGCTGCTCTTGCAAGAGCCAAAGCAAGAAAAGAAGCACAACAAGCGGTCGGTTCCGAGCCA
This sequence comes from Ursidibacter sp. B-7004-1, assembly GCF_053654055.1. Taxonomy (NCBI): domain Bacteria; kingdom Pseudomonadati; phylum Pseudomonadota; class Gammaproteobacteria; order Pasteurellales; family Pasteurellaceae; genus Ursidibacter; species Ursidibacter sp. B-7004-1. The sequence goes on from NZ_JBSIUP010000006.1 coordinate 82,986, forward strand.
CAAAATGCAAATATGGAAACACCTACAACAGTTGCAACCGAAACGCCAGCGGAAACCGATCCACGCAAAGCGGCTGTGGCAGCTGCTCTTGCAAGAGCCAAAGCAAGAAAAGAAGCACAACAAGCGGTCGGTTCCGAACCACAAAATGCAAATATGGAAACTGTCGCAACAGTTGCAACCGAAACGCCAGCGGAAACCGATCCACGCAAAGCAGCTGTGGCGGCTGCTCTTGCAAGAGCCAAAGCAAGAAAAGAAGCACAACAAGCGGTCGGTTCCGAGCTACAAAATGCAAATATGGAAACTGTCGCAACAGTTGCAACCGAAACGCCAGCGGAAACTGACCCACGCAAAGCGGCTGTGGCAGCTGCAATCGCAAGAGCCAAAGCAAGAAAAGAAGCACAGCAAGCGGTCGGTTCCGAGCTACAAAATGCAAATATGGAAACACCTGTAACAGTTGCAACCGAAACGCCAGCGGAAACTGACCCACGCAAAGCGGCTGTGGCAGCTGCAATCGCAAGAGCCAAAGCGAAAAAAGAAATGCAACAGAATAACAATAAATAACGCAACATAAGGAAACGTAATGAACCCAATTCACGATTTAATTCCTGCTTTCCCTTGGTCATTTCTCTTTATCCAAGATTTGATCGGTACTATCGTTTTTGCGATCTCAGGGGCAATTGCGGCAAGACAGCACAAAATGGATCTTTTTGGAATGTTTGTACTTGCCTTTGTAACAGGTGTCGGTGGCGGTACATTGCGTGATGTAATGATCGGTAGCACCCCAGTATTCTGGATGAAACAGCCGATCTATGTATTGATGATTGCACTTGCAGTAATCATCACTGCTATTTTTCGCAACAGCTTAAATAAAGCAGGTTGGCAACAAGGATTACTGATTTTTGATGCCATCGGCTTAGGCGTATTTACGGTTATTGGCGTGCAAAAAGGGCTTGATTTCGGTTTACATCCGCTAATTTGTGTCGCACTTGGTGGGGTAACAGGTTGCTTTGGTGGACTGATCCGCGATATTTTGCGTAATGAAGTACCTATTATTTTACAAAAAGAAGTCTATGTTACAGCCAGTTTAATCGGTGGTATTATCTTTATTTTGTTCCGCGAGGCTGGTTTTGAAAGTAATTGGATTGATGTAGCAACCGTCACAACCGTGATTGCAATCCGAATGCTCACTATTCGATTAAATCTACATTTGCCGAAAATTTAATGGGCGATATATAACAAGGAAATATACCAATGTTCAAAATGATCAGCTCACCCCATACTCACTCAAGCAATCTCACCGTTAATTTTATGCTATGGGTGATTGTTGCGATGCTACCTGCACTTTTTGTGCAGTGGTATTTCTTTGGGTACGGTGTGCTTATTCAAATCGCACTAGCGGTAAGTTTAGCCATTATTATTGAAATTGCTGTTGCAAAACTTCGCCAGAAACCGACCGCTTTCTATGTGGAAGATATGTCAGGTATTTTAACCGCTTTTATTTTAGCAATGGCAATCCCCCCTTATGCACCCTATTGGATTATCACCATCGGAATGATTGTGGCTTTATTACTTGCCAAACACGTCTATGGTGGATTGGGGCAGAATTTATTTAACCCTGCAATGATCGGCTATGCGTTACTGCTCGTTTCTTTCCCTGTACAAATGACTGCGTGGCTACCGCCGACAGCACTACTGAATGAAGCACCTACTTTAGCTGATAGTTTTTCCTTGATCTTTCAAGGCGTAACCACTGATGGCTTTACTATTCACCAGCTTATTCAAAGTGTGGACGGCATTTCTTCCGCAACGGTATTAGATGGCTCAAAAACAGCTATGACAAGTATTAAAGATAGCATTTATCGTGCTATGTTATTTGATGAGCTACTTGAAAAAGTATTCTTTGGCGGTTGGGGACAGATCAATTTAGCCTTTTTATTCGGTGGATTAGTTCTGATTTACAAGCGGATTATCCATTGGCAAATTCCAGTGGCAATGTTATCGACCTTTGCGATTTTTAGTTTACTTCACGATCTCTTTTTATGGCAAAACAGTGATGCAATCTGGGGAATGCCACTTCACTTATTCAGTGGTGCGATGATGTTTGGTGCATTTTTTATTGCGACCGATCCTGTATCTGCATCTATTACACCGAAAGGTAAATTGATCTTTGGAGCATTGGTCGGACTATTAGTTTATTTGATCCGCTATTTAGGTAACTACCCTGACGGTGTTGCCTTTGCAGTGTTGTTAGCCAATATTTGTGTACCGCTGATTGATCACTACACTCAACCTCGTTTATACGGCACAAAACAAGGACGAAAATAATGCAAACGTCTAAAATTACTACAACTTATGCCCTAATTTTAGGGATAATCGCCCTAATCTGTGCAGCCGTTTCAACAGGGATCTATCTTTTAACCAAAGGGCGAATAGACCAAGTAGTCGCACAACAGCAGCGAGATCTACTACTTGAAGTCATACCGCAACACTATTTTGATAATGACCTGTTAGCCAGTTGCAAAACAATTAAGTTACCTGATGCACCTTATCTCAATAAAATATATAGTGCAAAAAAAGGGCAAGATCTTACCGCTTACGCATTACAAGCTACCGCACCTGATGGGTATTCGGGGAATATCGTTCTACTTATCGGTATTCAACCTGATGGAAAAGTGCTAGGCGTGCGAACATTAGAGCATAAAGAAACTCCGGGGCTTGGCGACAAAATTGAAACTCGAATTTCTAACTGGATTTATAGTTTTAATGATAAAACATTCAGCCTAGCTGATGAAAATCGTTGGACAGTTAAAAAAGATGGTGGTGATTTTGATCAGTTTACAGGGGCGACAATCACACCAAGAGCGGTAGTAAACAACGTTCGACAAACTGCAAAATGGGTGATTACAGTACTTAATCAACAGCCACAGTTAATTGAAAACTTTACCCAGTGTAAAGAGTAGAAAAGGCAAGGTATGACAGATAATCAAATTCCAATTCAACAAATTGATGACGATATTCCCCAAACTCCGCAAACATCTATATGGGGAAATATTTTCACACAAGGTGTTTGGTCAAATAATGGAGCTTTAGTCCAACTACTTGGGCTTTGCCCGCTACTTGCAGTGTCAAATAACGTGACCAATGCGTTAGGACTAGGTTTAGCAACGCTACTAGTGCTGATTATTACCAATAGCTGTGTGTCGCTCTTTCGCAAGGTAACACCACACGATATTCGTATTCCTATTTATGTAATGATTATTGCAACAGCCGTTACCGCTATTCAGCTACTAATGAATGCGTTTGCGTATCCTGTTTATCAATCATTAGGTATTTTTATTCCATTGATTGTAACAAACTGTATTGTTATTGGGCGTGCCGAGGCTTTTGCCTCTAAAAATAATCTCATTCACTCTGCCTTTGATGGTTTCTCAATGGGAATTGGTGTGACCTTAAGCCTAGTTTTGTTAGGTGCATTGCGTGAGATTATCGGCAATGGTACGCTATTTGACGGATTAGATTTATTACTCGGCGAATGGGCAAAAAGTTTAAAAATTGACCTACTTCAGCTTGAAAGCGGTCTATTACTGGCAATTTTACCCCCAGGGGCTTTTATTGGTTTAGGGATTATTCTTGCCTTAAAAAATAAGATTGACCAAAAACGCAAATAATGATTAAGAGAGATAACAATGGGACGTTTTACACAACAAGTTGGCTATCAACATCAATTTTCTTGGCACTTTTTACACCCTAAATATTGGGGCGTGTGGCTAGGCGTTATCGGGTTAATTATTTTGGCTTACGTTCCCTTTCGACTACGAGATAAACTTGGTGTATGGGTAGGCAAAATTGTTACCAAACGATTGAAAGGTAAAAAACAGTATCATCGTGCTGATGTCAATCTACGCTACTGTTTTCCTGATTGGAGTGAGCAACAGCGAGCAGAAGTTATCGAAAAAATGTTTATTACTGTTGCCCAAACAATGTTGGGTATTGGCGAAATTGCCATTCGCTCGGTGAAACATATCCAAAAACGCAGTGCCTTTTCTAACTTAGAGATTGTCCGAGAGGCAAGAGCAAAAGGAAAAAACGTGATCTTGCTTGTTCCACATACTTGGGCGATTGATGCGTCAGGCATTGTGATGCACACTTATGGAATGCCAATGGTATCAATGTATAACCCACATCGAAACCAATTAGTCGATTGGTTATGGAATGCAACTCGTGAGCGTTTTGGAGGGAAAATGCATACTCGTCAAAACGGAATTAAACCTTTCTTAAATGATGTGCGTAAAGGTAATTTAGGCTACTTTCTTCCCGATGAAGATTATGGGGAAGAACTTAGTGTTTATGCACCATTCTTTGCCACAGAAAAGGCTACCCTACCAGGTTTAGCCAAAATGGCACGAGTAACCAATGCCGTTGTTATTCCAATGTTTCCAATTTACAACGCCGAGAAAGGCGTTTATCAAATTGAAATTTTGCCACAAATTGAATTTGATGAAAGCCCAGAACAATCTGCGAGAGAAATGAACCGCATTATTGAGTACTTTGTTGAAAAAAATCCAGAACAATATGTCTGGATTTTACGCTTACTCAAAACTCGCAGAGACGGGGAAGATATTTATAAGAAGTGATTTAAAACTTCACCGTATGCCCATAACTTTCTAAAATCCCTTTAATATGTTCAAGGGATTCTTTCGTTGGTGGCATTACATCTTCAAGTTCATATTTATGCCCTAGGGTTTCCCATTTATGAGCCCCTAAGCGATGGTAAGGTAACAGCTCGACCTTCTCAATATTCTGCATTCCTTGAATAAACTGCCCTAAACGGTGTACCGAATCATCATCATCGGTATAACCTGGCACAACCACATAACGTATCCAAGTCAGTTGATTACGCTTTTGTAAGTAGCGTGCAAATTCAAGGGTTCGTTTATTGGGTACACCAATTAAGTTTTGATGAATTTGATCATTCAGTTGCTTTAAATCGAGTAATACAAGATCGGTATGATCTAACAAATCATCAATAGTTTGATCATAATGGCGAACAAAACCATTAGTATCTAAGCAAGTGTTTATCCCTTCGGCTTTGCAGGCTTTAAACCACTCTTTTACAAACTCCGCTTGTAGCACCGCTTCTCCACCAGAAGCGGTTACACCGCCCCCAGTGGCTTTCATAAAATGTTTATAAGTTACCACCTCTTTCATTAGATCTTCTACGCTGATTTCTTTACCACCATCAAGATCCCAAGTATCTCGGTTATGGCAATATTTACAACGCATTAAGCAACCTTGCAAAAAAAGAATAAAACGAATCCCAGGCCCATCAACTGTTCCACAAGATTCATAAGAGTGATAACGTGCAAGTACAGACATTTTATATCCTTATTAAAATACATTTCATTCTACAAAAAAATCTAGATGCTATTCTACTACATACTGCTAGCACAATTAGAGAATTTTTAAACTTTTTATCGGTTAGATCAAAATATGGCAGGTGATCTAATCATTGATTACCTGCCATACTATTATCATATAACTATCTAGGAACTAGACGTTTTTCTATTAAAACGAAATGGATAAGTTAGCACTAAAGCGTTTTTGTTTACCCATTTGTTTACCTTGACTAATACCACCCAGTACATCTAGTTGAATATTTTTAAATTTGACCGCTAAGCCAGCATCAACAGTATGCTGTTTATCTGATTCAAGGTTGAAATTATAGCCATTCACTTTAATCTGATTATGACTATTGTGAATCGCATAGCTCCAAGAAACGAGCGGTTTAAACTCTAGATCCTGATTTACTTTTAACGTATAACCTACATTAACGCCCATTAAATAAGACATTACTTTCGAGCTATCTGTTTCAATGTTTGCTCCACTTTGTTGATAAGCTGCTTTACTTAGATAGCTATATCGAACACCTGCAAATGGCTTAATTTCTAGGTTAGTTAAGTTAAAGGCTTTACCTGCAGTAAGACCAACTTGCGTTAGATCTCTATTCACTATTTCTAGCTGACCATCTTGAGAAATTTTATTCTTCAATTTACCCCAGCTAATATCAACAGCTGCAAATTCTCCGCTTGGTAACTGATATTTTGCGTAAGAAGAAAGCATTCTCAATCTAGACTGCTCACTAGAACTATCTGCAAAACGGTGGCTACCTTTCGACTCAGTCAATGCAACCCCAGCCACTAAAGAATCACTCAATCTAAAATCAGCACCTATTTGATTTTGCTTCCCTTTTGTTGAGTAATCTCTGTAGTTATCAGAATGATAGTTGCCATTCAATGACTTCGTATTTACCCATACATCTGTATATTCTTTCGGCATATTCATATTTGTTAAATGCTGTCTAATGCTATCTCCAGTATTTGTAATTGACTGAATGGAAACTGCAAGATCCGATACCGCTGTATTTGTGTATTTACTAATTCCCTCTTTTTGAACTTTTTCTTGGCGTTTAGCCTCTTCTTCAATTTGACCTTGATGCTCTGCCTCTTCTTGAGATTTACGCTCACTCTCAATTTGACCTTGACGCTCTACCTCTTCTTGAGATTTACGCTCACTCTCAATTTGACCTTGACGCTCTACCTCTTCTTGAGATTTACGCTCGCTTTCAATTTGACCTTGATGCTCTGCCTCTTCTTGAGATTTACGCTCGCTTTCAATTTGACCTTGACTCTCTGCCTCTTCTTGAGATTTACGCTCACTTTCAATTTGACCTTGATGCTCTGCCTCTTCTTGAGATTTACGCTCGCTTTCAATTTGACCTTGACGCTCTACTTCTTGACGCTTACGTTCTTCTTCCGCTTGACGTTGACGGTCGGCTTCTTCTTGGCGTTTACGTTCTTCTTCCGCTTGACGCTGACGCTCTGCTTCTTCTTGGCGTTTACGCTCTTCCTCTGCCTGACGTTGACGGTCGGCTTCTTCTTGACGCTTACGTTCTTCTTCCGCTTGACGCTTACGGTCCGCTTCTTCCTGGCGTTTACGCTCTTCTTCTGCCTGACGTTGACGATCTGCTTCTTCTTGGCGTTTACGTTCTTCTTCCGCTTGACGCTGACGCTCTGCTTCTTCTTGGCGTTTACGCTCTTCCTCTGCCTGACGTTGACGCTCTTCCTCTGCCTGACGTTGACGCTCTGCTTCTTCTTGGCGTTTACGTTCTTCTTCTGCCTGACGCTGACGATCTGCTTCTTCTTGACGTTTACGCTCTTCTGCGTGGCGTTGACGCTCGGCTTCTTCTTGACGTTGACGCTCTGCTTCTTCTTGGCGTTTACGCTCTTCTTCTGCCTGACGCTGACGCTCTGCTTCTTCTTGGCGTTTACGCTCTTCCTCTGCCTGACGTTGACGGTCGGCTTCTTCTTGGCGTTTACGTTCTTCTTCCGCTTGACGTTGACGCTCTGCTTCTTCTTGGCGTTTACGCTCTTCTTCCGCTTGACGTTGACGCTCTGCTTCTTCTTGGCGTTTACGTTCTTCTTCCGCTTGACGTTGACGATCTGCTTCTTCTTGGCGTTTACGTTCTTCTTCCGCTTGACGCTGACGGTCGGCTTCTTCTTGGCGTTTACGTTCTTCTTCCGCTTGACGTTGACGCTCTGCTTCTTCTTGGCGTTTACGTTCTTCTTCCGCTTGACGTCGACGCTCTGCTTCTTCTTGGCGTTTACGTTCTTCTTCCGCTTGACGCTGACGCTCTGCTTCT